>NZ_LR699166.1:0-282500 GCF_902459525.1 Sideroxydans sp. CL21 | reverse complement strand
CTGCGGGCCGCATCGAGAAATTCCGCAACAAGTACAACACCGGCGCCAAGACCGCCGCTTGATGCAACTTCATCAAGAGTAAAGATCAAAAGGCAGCGCTCGCTGCCTTTTTCTTTTATTCCGACAGAAAACCCCGCCCAGTACAACGCCAGAACGAACGCAAGCCACCCACCCCTGTTCTCTGCCGGACAGGGTGATACTTACGCAAAGCTGGCGCAACGTTGGCCATTAGGTAAGAATGGGGGAACCAGCTGCGCCTGATTAGTATGCACACTATCCACAAGGCGAGCCCATCGCAGCACAAATGCTCAAGATCATCGAATAAAATACATAGATGTACGCTTACTACACCAAGTTAAAAGAACCCGAGATCACGCCGATCAAAGCGGGCTTCCTGTTCCTGCTGTGCGCAACCTGGTTGCTGACCGGACTCATCGGACACGATCCGTGGAAGCCGGACGAAGCTTATGGCTTCGGGCTGATTTATCACATCATCCAGAGCCACGACTGGATCGTCCCGACGCTGGCTGGCGACCCCTATCTGGACAAACCGCCGCTGTATTACTGGACTGCAGCGCTGTTTGCCAAGGCCTTCGCGCCCGTCCTGCCGCTGCATGATGGCGCGCGACTGGCTACAGGCTTCTACACCGCACTCACCCTGCTGTTCGTCGGCCTGACCGGGCGGGAACTGTTCGGCAACAATCGCGGCTGGCCTGCTGCAATCACCCTCATCGGCTGCCTCGGCATGCTGCTGCACGCCCACGAGATACTCACCGACAACACCCTGCTCACAGGCTGCGCCATGATGCTGTACGGCTACGCACTCAGCCTGCGCCGCGCCAAACTGGCAGGCGTGTTCATTGGCATCGGCCTTGGTATCGGCTTCATGAGCAAGGGCGTCGTCGCTCCGATGCTGTTCCTGCTCATCAGCATCGGCCTGCTGCTTTTCCGCAACTGGCGCACACGGGCATATTTCACCACGCTGGGCATAGCCCTGCTCTGTGCACTTCCCTGGCTCATCGTATGGCCATGGCTGCTCTTCCAGCGCTCTCCCGATCTCTTCATTGAATGGGCGTGGACACGCAACATCGGGCGCTGGTTCGACTACGTCCGCAGCGGCAACTTCCGCGAAGTGTTCTATTACCTGAAAGCCTTGCCCTGGATGGCTTGGCCGGCTGCGCCTCTGGCGGCGTGGACGGTGTGGGAAGCGCGCAAACGCATGGTGCAGGAAGCCGAGTTCCAGCTATTGCTGACCAGTTTCATCGTCATGCTTCTCGTTTTGAGTTTTGTGCCCGACATCAACGACCAGAACGGTTTGCCCATGCTGTTGCCGATCTCGCTTCTCGCCACGGCAGCACTTTCCACAGTGCGGCGCGGTGCGGCGAACGCACTGGACTGGTTCGGCATCATGACCTTCGCCCTGCTCGCCATCGCACTATGGTGGGGCTGGGCCGGCCTGTTGCTCGACAACAATGCCAAGATCACGCATTGGCTGAAGGACTACCAACCCGGCTTTGATCCGGCCTTCTATGCGATCCCTTTCTGGATTGCCGTTTCATTTACTGTGCTATGGATCGTGCTGGTGTGGCGCGTCGGTCGCTCGGTGCGCCGCTCGCTCATCAACTGGGCTATCGGTGTCACCCTTCTGTGGGTACTCGTCATGACACTGTGGCTGCCCTGGCTGGATACCGGCAAGAGCTACCGCCACATGGTCGATGACCTCAAGGCGAATCTGCCGCAAAAATACAACTGCATCGCCGGTGTGCGCATCGGCGACAGCCAGCTTGCAATGCTGCAATACTTCGGCGATATCAATACGCGTACCAAAGCGACTCGCGTATGCGACCTGTTGCTGGTGCAGGGCAATCGCATCGCCAAGCCCATCGAAGACGAGATCGGCTGGGACAAGATTTGGGAAGGTGGACGCAAAGGCGACCAGAACGAACGCTTCCGGCTATATCAGCGCGTCGGACAATAACCAGGACTTGGGAAACAAAGCTTCATCATTTCACGCCATCGACTTGCTCGATGCGGATGTCTTCCAGGGGTTCCGTACCTTTGGCCAGACGCAAGAAGCGCGGGAAGGTGCCGGTCTTATGCACCACCCAGCGCCCTTGCGCGACTTGTTCCATGCGCCCCAACCGCCCGCTCATCTGCGCCAATTGCTCGCCGCTGACCAGCAGGTAATAACGTCCGGTCTTGGGTAACTGTGCCGCGTCGTCCACCGCATAACAAGGCGAACGGTTGTACAACCCCAGTTCGCGCGCCACGATATCCATCTGGTACACATAGATCGGCGCCTCCGGCTTGCCCGTCAGTTGCACGTTCGCATTGTGCGCCACACTAATTGCAGTGAACGTCAGCGCATTCGTCAGCGCCAGAAATGTGTACAGCATCGCGATGCCGAACACCGGATACACCAGCACGGCACCGGCACGCAGCTGCTTGCGAGTGATATAGCCATACACCAGCAAGGCAGCGAGCATCGTCAGCACCACGGCCAGCACGACGAGATTAGCCACATATGCGCTCAGGCCCACAGCCAAGGCAACCAGCAGGATCGTTATCGCCAGCTGCACGATAAAAAGCGCACTACCATTCCCGCGCATCGCCAGCCAGTCATGCAGGAATTTCCCGCACAGGATCGCGGCGAACGGAAACAGGATCACCGTGTAGTGATCGAGCTGGAAGCTGGTCGCACTGAACAAGCCAAAGGTGACAAAAAACGCACCGCACAGGAACACAAAACGGGCACGCCCTTCGGTGTCGGGTGCAAAGAACTTGCGCACGCCGGAAACCATTGCCGCCATGAACACCGCCACCCACGGCAGGAACGCCCACAGGAACACCAGCACGAAATAGAACGGATTGCCGTTGGTGTTCTTGATCGGCCCGGTATTGAAGAAACGCCCGAACTGGCTGTCCCACAGGAAGAACTTGATGCCAGAGACATGCGTCTCCCCGAACACCACTTTCTCGGGATGCATATCGAATTGCCGGTACAGCGCGATCACTTCCGGCGCCGTGAACAGCAGCGACAGCGCGAGCGCCAGCAGCCACTTCCCGCTCCACAATTTGTGCCATTGTTGCCGGTACATCCACATGCACACCAGGCCGCTGGTGATGGTGATCAGCGTGAACACGCCCTTGGTCATCACCGCACAGGCGCTGAACAGCGCACCGAGCAGCAGATATTTGATTTTGGTTTGAGCGTCGTAGCGCAGCCAGTAATAGCAGGCGCCCATGATGAAGCCGGTCAGATAGGTTTCCGCCTTCACCTCGATGGAAGAATCCATCAAATGATAGACAGACACATATACCAGCAACGACAGCCATGCCGTCTCGCGTCCATAGAACAGACGCGCGATGCGGTAAGTGTAGTAGCCGCCGATCAGGTGGAACAAAAAGCCCGGCAGGATGTAGGTGAACGCGCTGATGCCGCCGATCTTGAAGGACAACGCCGTGATCCAGAAAGGCATATGCGGCTTGTCCAGCCAGTCCTTGCCGTCCAGCACTAGGTTCGCCCAGTCGTTATTGAGCGCGATGTGCTGGGAGAGGGCCGCGTAGGTGATGGAGTCGCCGCCGTTGATGACGGGGGAGAGCATGGCGGCTGCATTGATGAGCAGGGTGATTAAGATTAGCCATTTGGCTTGGTGGGAGATGTTCATTGTTGCAATGCTACCTTTTTATTTGCTTCCGCCAAACTCCCCGTTCGCGGTTTGTTCCCTCTCCCACCGGGGGAGGGCTAGGGTGGGGGAACACTCGGTGTATTCCCGCTTATCTTAAAACCAACAACGTCGGGGGTAGCCCGACAGCTAGTCACTTTTTCTTGCTTCGCCAAAGAAAAAGTAACCAAAAAGAAGGCGACCCCGGTGCACCGCCCCTTCGGGGTTCCCTGCGTTGCTCAACCAGACAGGCCTCCTCATAAACTCGCACGATCCGCTGCGCGTCCACGTGCTCAAACATATTCGTCGGACTACCCCTGTCTGGTCTGCGCTACTCGGCGGTGTACAGGGGAGAGCAATTCAAAACCGAACCCCAAAAACCAGCGAGGCGGGCAACGCCCGCCTCGCACAAATCCAAAGACGTGCGTGTAACGCACACAAAACCGCCTTTGATTTTCTTTCCCCTGTGCGCCGCCTCGATATTTCACCAACAAGCGGAGGTTTAGGCGAGCACTGTCCGAGCTCCGCGGTAGGGCACGTTTTGTGTGCCCTGTTAGGGCGAGTTGCGCAGCCCCGCTTGTTGGTGAAATATCGAGGGAACCCCGCAGGGGCGGCGCACCGGGGGCGACTTCTTTGGGTTACCTTTCTTGGCAAGACAAGAAAGGTAACTTGCTGCCGGGCAACCCCCGGCGGTTTTTCTTTAAGCCATACGGCTCAATGCCCGTTGGTTATTGCGCCCACATGCTATTTGACAGGCGTGGTAACGCTTACCAGAGAAGGCGGGGATCGATACCCAATCAGTAGATGGGTGAAATATTTCGAACCATCTGGTTTTCGACTGACCATACGTACCTTAATTGCGCCAAATCCGGCATTGCCTAATACAGATGCGAGCAATTCAATTTCTTTTCGTTCCGATCCTGAAATTGAAAGACCCTGTGGCTCTTCATGGAGGAACCCCATAGGTGCGAATGCTGATATTTCTAATCCGCTATTTGAAAGTACATTCCCAAGACTCCGCGCAAATGCAGCCCCCTCTGGATCGCCAGATACCCAACTTATGGTAATCTGCATTGGTAAATTTTAAGCTGTTGTTGCAGGACTTTAGCTTGTTGTAGCGTTACCTCTCGCCAAGCAAGTTGCTCTTTAAGACGTTCTTGTTCAAGCTTAGCCTGAGCTGTTTCGGCCTTTGCTTTCGCTGTCTCCGCCTCATTAGCAGAAATGCGTTCATCGGCAAATTTTTCCCGCACTCCACCGCTCCAAAATACGCCCGCAGTTCCAATCAGCGCAAGTGTTGCGCCAAGAACGAGCAACACATTCGACCATGTATAGATAAAGTCAGCAGCTTGCGACGTAATTGAGTACATTGGTCGTATCAAATATTTATGAGCCACAGGATAAATGACCTCTATCTCAACTTTGGCGTCTCACAAACCACATCCCCATTCTGCGCCCGATTGCGCAAAGCATGATCAATCAACACCAACGCCAGCATCGCCTCCGCAATCGGCGTAGCCCGAATCCCAACACAGGGATCATGCCGACCTTCGGTAGAAACCTTCACCGCCTCCCCCGCCTTGTTGATGGAGTTGCGTTCAATGCGAATACTCGAAGTCGGCTTGATGGCGTAATGCGCAACGATGTCCTGCCCGGTGGAGATGCCGCCAAGGACGCCGCCCGCGTTGTTCGTCAAAAAACCTTGCGGCGTGAGCTCGTCGCCATGTTCACTGCCGCGCTGGGTCACGCAAGCGAAGCCTGCACCAATCTCCACGGCCTTCACCGCATTAATCCCCATCAATGCATGGGCGATATCGGCATCGAGCCGGTCGAACACAGGCTCGCCCCAGCCCACGGGAACGTTGTGCGCCACCACGGCGAGTTTGGCGCCTATGGAATCACCGGATTTGCGCAATGCGTCCATGTAGTCTTCCAGCTGCCCGATGTAGCTCGCATCGGCAACGAAGAAGCTGTTACCTTCCTCATGCAGATCTCCCCAGCTCTTGAACGGGATCTCGATTTCGCCGAGTTGCGCGAGATAGCCGCGCACCTCTACACCGTATCTTTCGCTCAGCCATTTCTTGGCGATGGCACCCGCTGCCACGCGCCCCGCCGTCTCCCGCGCCGAGGCGCGGCCGCCGCCGCGATGGTCGCGGATGCCGA
This sequence comes from Sideroxydans sp. CL21, assembly GCF_902459525.1. NCBI lineage: Bacteria > Pseudomonadati > Pseudomonadota > Betaproteobacteria > Nitrosomonadales > Gallionellaceae > Sideroxydans > Sideroxydans sp. CL21. The sequence continues at coordinate 276,675 of NZ_LR699166.1, read as the reverse complement.
ATTTCTGCCAGTAGGTGTAGTCGGCATGGCCGGGACGGAAGGTGTCGGCGATGCTGCCGTAATCCTTGCTGCGCTGGTCCTCGTTGCGGATCAGCAGCGCGATGGGTGTGCCGGTGGTCTTGCCTTCGAACACGCCGGAGAGTATCTCCACCGTGTCCGATTCGCGGCGCTGGGTGACATGGCGGGAAGTGCCGGGTTTGCGGCGGTCGAGGTCGAGCTGGACGTCCTCCTTGCTCAACTCCAGTCCCGGCGGGCAACCGTCCACGATGCAGCCGATGGCCGGACCGTGCGATTCGCCGAAAGAGGTGACGGTGAACAAAGTACCGAATGTGTTTCCAGACATGATGTTATCTCGCTAAATCAGTGCTTGGAGTTTACCATACGCAACATCGTGCAGACCCATGAGAGTCCTTGATGAGAGCCATACTGATGACTGCCGCGGCTGGCAATATCGATCCGAACGTGAATTAACGTGTACACCGACACCCACTGCCATCTTGACGCCGCCGAATTCGGCAACACTCAAGCCGACATCGTGCGCGATGCCCTTGCGGCTGGCGTGAACCGTATTGTCGTCCCCTCGGTAGCGCGGTCCAACTTCGACACCGTGCGCAAACTGTGCGAACAATATACGAACTGCTCACCCGCTTACGGCATCCACCCGATGTACACGGACGATGCCGCGCCGGTCGACCTGGATGTGATGCGAGATTTTCTGAAACAGCACCAGGCGGTTGCCATCGGCGAGATCGGACTGGACTTTTTCATCCCGCATTACAATCAGGCGCGGCAGGAGCATTTCTTTGTCGGGCAGCTGAAACTGGCGCGCGACTTCGACCTGCCGGTGCTGCTGCATATCCGCCGCGCGCAGGACACTATCCTCAAGCACCTGCGCCAGATCAGGGTACGCGGCGGTATCGCCCATGCCTTCAACGGCAGCCGGCAGCAGGCGGATGAATTCATCAAGCTCGGCTTCAAGCTTGGCTTCGGCGGCGCGATGACCTATTCGAGGGCGACACGATTGCGCGAACTCGCCGCCACCCTGCCGCCGGACAGCATCGTGCTGGAGACCGACGCGCCGGATATTCCGCCCGACTTTCTGGAGCGAGGACTGCCGAACGAACCGAAGTACCTGCCGCGCATCGCCGCAACGCTCGCGGAATTGCGCGCGTTGCCGCTGGAGGATATTGCGCGCATCACCTCGGAGAATGTATTGTCCGTACTGCCGAAACTGAAGACGCCCGCCGCACAATAAAATGCCACGAAAGCGGGAAGCCCGTTTATATTCTGATAATGTCCGCCTTGCTCAAGGCCGTATCGAACCAGCCAAGGAATTTAAATGAAGAAATTGCATTGTGTTGCACTCGTTTTCTCAACCCTGTCTCTCGGCGCAATGGCTGACGACTCCGGGCTATTCTATGTGGCCGGTGGCGCCAGTACCGGCGGGGCCAATTTCAGTCTCGGCGCAGGAACAGATATAGACGTGCTGGAAATCAGTTCAATCAAGCTGGGCAATGTAAATGGCAACAATCCGGCCAAATTTGTAGGCTTGTCCCTGGTTCAGAATGCCACTCCGGCCAAGGATTTCAACCTGCTGTTTCGTTTGGGTTTCGGCAAGGCGACCACAGACTTCGGCAATGGCTTGTATGCCTCCAAAGTTGGCTATGGTAACGGGGTCATCTTCGGCGTGGGCGGGCAGTACCGGGTGAACAGTCATCTGGCATTCCGTACGGAACTGAACCGCATCAATTATGCGGCTTCTGCCGATGGCCGGATGTCGGGGCTGGCCTATCCGCTCACCCTCAGCGCTTTGTACATCTTCTGATCATTTTCGCTCCCGCCTGCAGCCCGATGGTTGAACACAAGAACCCCATTTCCGCTTTCTCGTCATGAACAACCCCACCCCGCCCCAATTCACCCGCACCCACATCCTGCTTGGCGATGAAGGTATCGCGAAACTCAAAAGCAAGCATATTTTCATTGCGGGGCTCGGCGGCGTAGGTTCCTATTGCGCCGAAGCTATGGCACGCGCGGGCATCGGCCGGCTGACCCTGCTCGACCATGACAAAGTGGGAGTCAGCAACATCAACCGCCAATTGCCCGCCCTGCTTTCCACGGTCGGGCAATCCAAAGCCGAACTCATGCGCGCCCGCATCGCCGACATCAACCCGGAATGCGAAGTGACGCTGTTGTACGATTTTCTGACCATCGACAACGTGAACGACCTGGTGCCCGGCGACGTGGATTACGTGATGGACTGCATTGATTCCCTGTCCTGCAAGGTTGCGCTGGTGGTGGAAAGCCACAAGCGCGGCCTGAAAGTCGCGTCGAGCATGGGGGCGGGCAACCGGCTTGACCCTTCCCACATCAAGGTGGCAGACATCGGCAAAACGGATATGTGTCCGCTGGCGAAACAGATGCGGCTCAAGTTGCGCAAACACCACGGGATATACAAGGGCATATTGACGGTATTTTCGGACGAGCATCCGAGCGCGCCGCTGCCGCCTGAGCCAACGGGCCGGGGTCGTCCGCGCGCGGTGAACGGCACCATCAGCTACATGCCGCCGCTGTTCGGCTTCATGCTGGCAGGGGCGGTGATCAAGCGCCTACTGGAAGAATAGTCACAGCACTTCCCAGTCCTCGATTCCGCCGTCGATCAGTGTAAACAGCGGATGGAGGGAGGGGCTGGCGATATTGGTCAGCCGTTCATAGGCGGCAAAATCGCGCGCTTTGAGCTTTGCCTTCAGGTGTCTCAACTCGTATGCAACTTGCCCGTCTGTGACAGAAATCTTGACAGCGGGGCCCTTGTGTAAAATCTTGCTCGCATCGAAGTTATAGCCGCGTCGCGCGGCTTCAAGCTGCACGGCCCGCAAATAGGCGCCGATCGCCGCGATCGGATCGGCATGGCTTTTGAAACGCTTAAGCTGCGGGTGGTTGCGGTAGCCCTTGGTCTGGCCCAGCAACACTTTCTGCGCCAGCAGCGTCTCGCGCCACAGGGCAACCAGGCCTTTTGCGTCGAGATGTTGCGGATGGACGGACCAGATACGCATCAGGCGTCCTGCAATGGAAAGTTCGCCAACACTTCATATTTGGCGCCCTGTTCGTCATGCAACGACTGCACCAGCACAAAGTCATTGACCTGCCAGCGGACAGCTTTCATGGGCGGCAAATGGGCATCGCTCCACTGCGCGTTGCGCAGCAATGTGACATGCGGCTTGTACGGACGCGCATCAAAATGGAAACGGTGTCTGCGCAAGCTTTGCTCCAGTTCACCCACCAATTCCGAAAGATGCGGCGGGATCGCATCCGGCGCCGCATAGGCAATGTGGTTATGTCCCCAGTAATGGACCGTCGTCAGGATCAACTCGAATCCCGGGCAGTTCACCTCCCGCGCCGCCAGCTGCAGGGCCTGCAGACGATGTTCGGCCACCTCGCCGAGGAACACCAGTGTGGCATGCAGGGTATCTGCCCGCATCACCCGCCCGCCGCACAAATCGCGCAACGCAGGTTGCCATGCGGCCATGGCAGCACGCTCTGCGTCGTCGGGCCAGCATGCGAAGAACAGGCGCATTTTTTTTTCGTCGGGCTGCTTCATGGCGCCGATGCTAACTCCATTCATGCTTCGGGGTCGAGCAAAGACGAGGGATACTGTAGAATGTGTAACTCGTTGAACTGCAAAAAACCATGAGCGCACGCCTACGCGAAATCCCTTACAACTACACCTCCTTCTCCGACCGCGAGATCGTACTGCGCATACTGGGCAGCGAGGCGTGGGACATCATCAACACGCTGCGCGCCGAGCGTCGCACCGGACGTTCGGCACAGATGCTGTACGAAGTGCTCGGCGACATCTGGGTGCTGACGCGCAACCCGTACCTGGAAGACGACCTGCTCTCCAACCGCAAGCGGCGTGAAGCACTGATCGGCGCACTCCGTCATCGCCTGAATGCCATCGAGGCGCGCCGCGTGGCCACTGAAGGTGCGGCCAATACCAAGCAGGATCACAACCTCAAGGTGAAGCGCCTGCTGGACATCACCCATGCGGCGGTGAACCGGTTCGCCGAAGAATTCGAACACACGTTGCAATTGCGCAAGCGCACCCTGCGCGTATTGAGCCGATACACCCGCAAGGACAACATCCAGTTCGACGGCCTGGCGCGCGTCTCTCATGTGACCGATGCGACCGACTGGCGCGTGGAATATCCGTTCGTGGTGTTGAACCCGGACACCGAGGAAGAGATCGCCCCGCTGGTGCGTGCGTGCATCGAGCTCGGCCTGACACTCATTCCGCGCGGCGGCGGCACCGGCTACACCGGCGGCGCGATTCCGCTCACCAAACTTTCTGCCGTCATCAACACCGAAAAGCTGGATGCGCTTTCCGCGGTCGAACATCTGACGCTGCCCGGTTTATCCTCGCCCTACGCCACCATCCAGTGCGGTGCCGGCGTGGTGACCCGCCGCGTGATGGAAGCGGCGGAAGCCGACAAGCTGGTATTCGCGGTCGACCCGACCTCGGCGGATGCGTCATGCATCGGCGGCAATGTGTCGATGAACGCGGGCGGCAAGAAAGCCGTGCTGTGGGGCACGGCGCTGGATAACCTAGCTTCGTGGAAGATGGTCACGCCCGACGGCTTGTGGATGTTCATCGAACGGCTCGACCACAATCTGGGCAAGATCCACGACGCAGAAACCGCCCGTTTCCGCATCTCGCGCTTCGAAGCGGACGGCAAGACGCCGCATGCCGAACCGGAAATACTGACCATTCCCGGCAGTTCGTTCCGCAAGGCAGGGCTGGGCAAGGATGTCACCGACAAGTTCCTCTCCGGCCTGCCCGGCATACAAAAGGAAGGCTGCGACGGCATCATCACCTCGGCGCGTTTCATCCTGCACCGCGAGCACAAATTCACGCGCACGGTGTGTCTGGAATTCTTCGGCCAAGTGCACGAAGCGGTGCCCGCCATCGTCGAGATCACCTCGATGTTCAACGGCCGCAATGCGTCGCCTGCGCCGATCTTCCTGGCCGGCCTGGAGCATCTGGACGAGCGCTATCTGAAAGCAGTGGGCTATGCCACCAAGGCCAAGCGCACGGGACGCCCTAAAATGGTGCTGATCGCCGATGTGGTCAGCGACGACGAGCGCGCTGTCGGCGAGGCGGCATCCGAGATCGTGCGCATGGCCAACCTGCGCCATGGCGAAGGTTTCATCGCCGTCACCGCGGAAGCGCGCAAGAAATTCTGGCTGGACCGGGCACGCACCGCCGCTATCGCCAAGCACACCAACGCTTTCAAGATCAACGAGGACGTGGTGATCCCGTTGCCGCGCATGGGCGACTATTGCGACGGCGTGGAGCGCATCAACATCGAGCTGTCGCTCGGCAACAAGATCAAATTGCTGGATGCACTGGATGAATTTTTCGCGGGTGAATTACCGCTGCGCTACCAGGACGACGCGCAACTGGGCGCGGCCGAGTTGCTGGGCAACCGCCCGCAGGTTGCACAGCAATTGCTCGCAGATATCCGTACTCGCTGGACGTGGCTGCTGGAGAATCTGGACGCGCCGCTCTCATCCTGCCCCTTCGCACCGGATGATGCACAGGATGCGGTAACCGTGTTCGATGCGGTGCAGCGTCACCTGCTGCGCGCCTCATGGAAGCGCGAACTGCGCGAACCATTGCGCCAAGCCTTCGGCGGCAGCACCTTCCTGCCCATCGTTGATCAATGCGCCGCAATCCACCAGCGCATACTGAAGAGCCGCGTGTTCATTGCGCTGCACATGCATGCGGGCGACGGCAACGTGCACACCAACATTCCGGTCAACTCGGACGACTACGCCATGCTGCAACAGGCCTACGGCGCGGTCGATCGCATCATGCGTCTGGCGCGGGATCTGGGCGGCGTGATCTCCGGCGAGCACGGCATCGGTATCACCAAGTTCGATTACCTCGAACAAAGCGAGGTTGCGCCCTTCGTCGCGTACAAGCAGAAAGTCGACCCCCACGGACACTTCAACAAGGGCAAGCTGTTGCCGGGCAGCAATCTGGAACATGCCTATACGCCGAGCTTCAACCTGATGGAACTGGAAAGCCTGATCCTGGAAAAGAGCGAGCTGGGCAAGATTTCCGATTCGATCAAGGACTGCCTGCGCTGCGGCAAGTGCAAGCCGGTATGCACCACGCATGTGCCGCGCGCCAACCTGCTCTACTCGCCGCGCAACAAGATCCTCGCCACTTCGCTGTTGATCGAGGCATTCCTGTACGAAGAACAGACCCGGCGCGGCGTATCCATCGCGCACTTCGACGAATTCAACGACGTGGCCGATCACTGCACTGTCTGCCACAAGTGCCTCAAGCCCTGCCCGGTCGACATCGACTTCGGCGATGTGTCGGTGGCGATGCGCAACTTCCTGCACAAACAGGGCAAGAAAAAGTTCAACCCGGCCACCGCGGCCTCCATGCTGTACCTGAACAGCACCGATCCGCTCACGATCAAGATCATGCGCAAGGTGATGATCGAGTGGTCGTACAAGGCACAGCGCATCGGCTACCGCATCGCCAAGCATCTGGGCCTGTTCCGCCAGCAAGTGGCGCATCCGCCTGCCACCGTGGGCAAGCCTGCGATCCAGGCCAAGGTGATCCACTTCATCAACAAGCCGATGCCGGGCGGATTGCCCAAGAAGACCTCGCGCGCGCTGCTCGACATCGAGGACAACACCATCGTGCCGGTGATACGCAACCCGCGCAAAGTGAACGAGGATACCGAAGCCGTATTCTATTTCCCCGGGTGCGGATCGGAGCGCCTGTTCGGACAGGTGGGACTGGCGACGCAGGCGATGCTGTACGAGATCGGCACGATCACCGTGCTGCCACCGGGATACCTGTGCTGCGGCTACCCGCAGACGGCCGCGGGACAGGAAGACAAGGGCAGCCAGATCACCACCGACAACCGCGTGCTGTTCCACCGCGTAGCGAACACGCTGAACTATCTCGACATCAAGACGGTGATCGTGTCCTGCGGGACCTGCATGGACCAATTGCTGAAGTACCAGTTCGAAAAGATATTCCCCGGCTGCCGCTTGCTCGACATCCACGAATACTTGCTGGAGAAAGGCGTGAAGTTGCAGGGGGTGCAGGGTACGCGCTACATGTATCATGACCCTTGCCACTCGCCGATGAAGACTTACGCACCGCTCAAGGTGGTGAACGAACTGATGGCGACGCCTGTGGCTCTGAACGACCGCTGCTGCGGCGAAGCGGGTACCTTCGGTCTGAGCGTGCCGCAGATCGCCACTCAGGTGCGCTTCCGCAAGGAAGAAGAGATGCGCAAAGGAGCGGATGCCCTGCGTAGCGATGGCTTTACAGGTGAAGTGAAGATACTCACCTCCTGTCCGGCCTGCCAGCAGGGCTTGAGCCGTTACACTGATGACGCCGGCACGACCACCGATTACATCGTGGTCGAAATGGCGAAGCATCTGCTGGGTGCCAGCTGGCTGGAAGACTATGTGGCAAAAGCCAACAACGGCGGAATCGAACGCGTGCTGTTATAGGAGTGAAAATGCTGCCTCTGGAACCGACTGACGATCTTGCCAGCCCCGCCTTCAAAAATGCGGATTCTTGCACCAGGTGGTTGAGCCAGTTCCAGCTGACCAACCTGAGCCTTGCGCATGGCACGCTGCGCGCCCAACTGGATGAATTCAACCGCTTTCCCCTGCGCGGCAAGGACCGCCTGCAGACGCTGGAGGCATTGCGCGAGACCGTGAATATCGTTCAGGACGATTTCTCAAAAAGACTGTTCGGAAAAAAGTTGCCGCTCGCCGACGAGGATTTCACCACGCTCGTCGCCCTTACCAGCTTGTGGCAAAGCATGCTCAACGGTTACCTGCGCTGCATGCAATCCTGGGATGCGGGAGATACCACGCTCGCATCCGATGCAGCGCTGATTTCTCACCGCTGCCTGCTTTACAGCGGATTGCAGCTCGGGGAGTTCCTGCGTGCAGGATGCGAGCCGGACGGACAATCCTGGCAACGCTTCCACATGATCTACGCATATATCGAGGAACGGGGATTCCAGCAGACGCCTGTCGCCGATAAATTCAACCGTACGGGCCGCCCGGTCTCCTGCCTCATGCTCTACGTCAAATCGTTGTTGCTGCATCGCGCACGTTTGCTCAGCCTCACGCGAGTCCAATGGCATATCGTCGATCGCTGGCTGGAATACTGGGGAGACACTTTCAACATCGAGCCAAATTGCAGCATGACCCGGGAAGATGCGCCGCCGCTGGCTGTCGATCTGGCCGGGTCACGCGGATTGGTCTCAATACACCGGGCCACCAGTGCTGCCAGCATGCGCTTTCTGGCGATGGTTCCCTTGTCCAAACTGATCCGGGTCAAAACCATTCTGCTGCTGCAGGGCCAAACCCCGCAGCAAAATGAGCTCGGGGACGAGCTGAACAGCAATGACTGTATAGAACTCCTGAACCGCCTGCATGCGTGCTGGTGCGAACAACGCGCCGAATCGTTGATGGACGAGCCGCGCGATGTACCCGTTGCGGAACTGTGCTTCGGCCTGGAAAACATCTACGCGCATATCTCGCGCAAGCCGTTCAAGGCGCCGAGCATCGCCGGTATCGCGGACAAGGAAGCGCAGAAACAGATCGAGACTTTCGGTCGTGTGCTGGACCAGACCGATCGCCACAACCTGCTGGAAGTCGGCTTTCTGTCCGAGACATGGCTGGTGGAAGATGATGGATTGCTGCAAGGGCGCCTGTTGCGCAAATTGAATACCGGCGAAAGGCTGGGGCTGAACCAGATCGTCTGCGTGCACAATCCCGAAACGAAAGCCTACAAGGTGGGAGTGATCTCGCTGGTCAGCGTTGCGCGTAGCGGACAACTCTACATCGGTGTGCGCTACCTGCCGGGCAGTCCGCAAACCATGATCGTGCGCGGAAATTCCTGCGGCAACCTGCTTACCAGTGCGGCAGCTGCGCTGATGCTGCCGGAAATACCCAGGCTGCGTATCCCTGCCAGCATTGTCCTCCCGCGAGACTGGTTCCAGGCCGGACGCCGCATCGACCTCGCCTTGAAGGAAAATCCGAACCTGAGCGTGATACTGGGTTTCAGTCTGGACAAGGGCGGCGACTACGAACGCGTCAGTTTCACACCGGCGAGTTAGCTTATCGCGGTCGGATCCTCTTCCGGTATTCGCCGCTTCGCCGGGAAAACGATGCTGAAGGTACTGCCCTTTCCTTCTTCACTGGCAATATTGAGTTGTGCCTGATGACGCATGGCGATGTGCTTGACGATAGCTAGCCCCAGGCCGGTGCCGCCGGTCTCGCGCGAACGGCTGCGATCGACACGATAGAACCGTTCTGTCAGGCGCGATATATGTTGGGGCGCAATGCCAATTCCGCTGTCTCTTACGCAGAACACCATATGGCCGTCGGGCTGCTCATACCAGCGCAACTGAATACCGCCCCCGGGTGGCGTGTAGCGAATGGCGTTGGTGACCAGGTTGCCGAAGGCGCTGTGCAATTCGCTGATGCTTCCGCTGAGTCGTGAGCCGCTTTCGATCTCAAGCTTGAGTTGATGCTGTCCATTGCTCAGCACGCGCCCTTCTTCGAGCAAGGTGTTCATCAAAGCGGGCACATCCACTGTTTCTTCGTGCAATATGTTCTGCTCGTTCTCCAACCGCGACAGGGTCAGCAGATCGTTCACCAGATTCTCCATTCGCTTGGTCTGGTCGCCCATCAGCTGCAAGGCGCGTCTGGCCATATCATTCTCCAGGCTTGGCATATCCTGCATCGTCTCGACGAAGCCGTTGACCACGGTCAGGGGGGTGCGCAATTCGTGCGAAACGTTGGCAACAAAATCGCGGCGCATCGTCTCGATGCGTTCCAGATGGGTGATGTCGCGGCTGATGAGCAGGCGCTTGCTGCTGCCGTAGGCAATCAGCTTGATTGAGAGTACGAGGTCGTCATGCCGCATGCCGCGCAACACCAGCGGTTCGGCAAAACTGTTCCGCGCGAGGTATTGCACGAATTCAGGTTGGCGTGCGAGGTAGGTGATCTGCTGCCCGACGTCGCGATCTCCATCCAGACCGAAATGATGTTCTGCCTGCGGGTTGCACCATTCGATCCGGTCTCCCTCACCCAGTATCACCACACCTTCGGGCAAGGCCGAGGTGGCCTGTTCCATCTGAAGCAGCGCAGCAGCATGTTGCTCGCGTTCCTTGCGGCGGCGCTTGGTCAGCTTGTTAAGTTGCGAAAAAGCATCCACCCACAGACCCGTGCCGTCCGGCACTGCCCGCGTATCCGGGTCGGATAGCCATCGGTTGAAAGCGGCGAGGTTGCGCAAATGGGCAAAATACTGGAGGGTCATACCAATGCCAAAAACCAGTGCGGCTGGCATGGCTCCCGCCGTCAGCCAGAGCAACAATGCAATCAGGAACAGATAGACCGGAAAAATGGAAGCGCGCCGCCAGAAATCGCTCACTATCAAACCTTAGAAATTGACTGGCAGCATTATACGGTGCGAGGCGAATCGTGAGTTCGGCGCAAGTTATTCCCTGGAAAAGCGATATCCGCTGCCGCGTACAGTCTGCACCAGGTTGTCCAGGCCGGAAGGTTCCAGAGCCTGACGCAGGCGACGGATATGGACATCCACAGTACGCTCTTCCACAAATACATGGTCGCCCCAGACCTGGTCAAGCAACTGGGCGCGGCTGTATACACGTTCGACATGTGTCATGAAGAAGTGCAGAAGGCGAAATTCTGTCGGCCCAAGATCGACGATCTGGCCGTTGGCGCTGACACGATGCGTGGTCGGCGAGAGTTCAACTCCTTCCACTCGCACCGTCTCTTCGCTCATTTGCGGCGCACGGCGGCGCAACACGGCACGGATGCGCGCCATGAGTTCGCGCGGCGAAAAGGGCTTGGTTATATAGTCGTCGGCGCCGGATTCCAGCCCGAGTATCTTGTCGCGCTCGTCGGTGCGGGCGGTGAGCATGATGATGGGGATATCGCGTGTACGCTGGTCGGCACGCAAGCGCCGCGCCAATTCGACGCCTGAAGTGCCTGGCAGCATCCAGTCGAGCAGGATGAGATCGGGCAATGCGCGGTTGATCTCGGCCAATGCGGAGGGCACGTCATAAGATTGAGTAGCGCGGAAGCCGCATTGAGCCACGTTGAATGCCAGCAGTTCCTGGATCGCCGGTTCGTCTTCCACTATCAGTATGTTCGCGGTCGTCATCATTTCTCCATCGGTTTCATGTCACTTGGCTTGCGATGGTATGAAAGAATTATGACAATAACATGACAGTTGTGACTAATGGTCGCTTTGATGGCTCGGGTGGTGATGCGGATGTTCGGCCACATGCTCGGTATGGCTGGCCGCGAGGTGATGCAACCCCGCATGTTCAGGCACCTGCGGCAGGGGTCTGGCCACGATGCTGGGCAACAATGAACCGATAACCATGGCAATGGCACTGGCAATGACACCGGCAAACTGGGCCGGGAAAAACGGGTCTTCAGGCCCGAAAATCAGGATGGACAGCCATACCGACAGGCCGCTGAAAATCGCTGCCAGCGCTCCCTGGGTGGTGGAGCGCTGCCAGAATAGTCCCGCTACGAGCGGAACGAAAGCCATGACCAGCGTGATCTGATAGGCGTTCTCGACCATCTTGAAGATGCTGGACTTGGAGTTCATCGCATAAAGAGTGACAACCACGGTAAACGCCAGTGTCACGCCGCGCATGATGTGCAGCATATGCCGATCCGACAGCTTGTGCCCGAGCATAGGCTTGAGGATGTTCTCGCTGAACGTCACCGAGGGCGCCAGCAGGGTGGCCGAAGCGCAACTTTTGATCGCGGAAAGCAAGGCGCCGAAGAACATCACCTGGAAAAACAGGTGCACTTCGGGACGCAGGATCAGGCGCGGCAGTATCATCTGCGGATCGGTATCGATCAGTTCGTTCACCATCTTTGGGTCGATCAGCGTGGCCGAGTAGGCCAGGAACATCGGCACGAAGGCGAACAGGAAATACAGGACGCCGCCGGACACCGAAGCCCACACCGCGATCCTCTCCGTTTTCGCCGACTGCACGCGCTGGAACACATCCTGCTGCGGGATCGAGCCGAACATCATGGTGATCCACGCGGCAGCAAAGCCGATGATCTCCTTGGCATCCAGAGCGGGCCAGAACTGGAACTTACCGGCATCCAGCGCATGATGGACAACCGTGCCCACGCCGCCAACCTCGCCGCTGATCTCGAAACCGATAAACAGCATGCCGATGACGATGATGATCATCTGGATGAAGTCGGTGATCGCCACCGCCCACATGCCGCCGAAGAAGGTATAAATAAGGATCGTGCCGGATCCTATCCACATCCCCATGACCTTGCTGATCTCGCCGCCGGATACTACATTGAACACCAGGCCGAGCGCCGTGATCTGCGCACCCACCCAGCCGAGGTATGAGATCACGATGGCGATAGTGGTGAGCACCTCGACGCTGCGACCGAATTTCTTCTTGTAGAAATCGCCTATGGTCAACAGGTTCATGCGGTACAGCGGCGCCGCAAAAAACAGCCCGACCAGGATCAGGCACATGGACGCGCCGAACGGATCGGCGACAACGCCATGCAAGCCGTCCTTGAGGAAAGTCGCCGGAATGCCGAGCACCGTTTCGGAACCGAACCAGGTGGCGAATACGGTTGCGGTCACCATATAGAAAGGCAAGTGGCGTCCGGCGATGGCGAAATCCCGTGTATTGTGAACACGCGTGGCGGCATACAGGCCGATGCCGACCGAAATGATCCAATAGGCAATGACGAACCACAACAACATATGAACACCCCGGGATTGATCGATGCTGCTTATTTTATCAGCGTTCCCGAAAAGGAACAGACGGCTGCGGCCTCACGCTTCTGATGCCGATCAATTTGTGATGTGGTCGACTTGGCATGCACGGTCAAATAGAATCGCGATTCGGACATCGCCTTGACTTGCCCCTGATGCCAGGCGTTTGATGACTTCATTACTGCCATTTTGCGAAGGATATTGAAATGACAAAACGTCTCAAAACCATTTGCAGCTGCCTGCTTGTAGTTGCGGCTGCTGCGGGCTGCGCAGCTCCCAAACCCTTGCCGTTTCAGCTTGTCGATTCGGAATCCAGGGTACAAAAGGGAATGCTCTTCCCGGGCAGGCAGCTGATTGAAGCGATGGTTGATGGACAGCTGTATAAGGGGTTCTACATTTTTGCCAGCGGCGAGGCGTATTCTGAAACCTTCGGAGGCTGGCGGTCTTTCCCCCGCGATACGCAAACGACTTACTCGTCCAATTCGGCGCGCGCGCAGCTAGTATCCGACAAGGGACAACGCTTGAGCTGCGAGTTCCTGTTCGAATCCAGACGCGCCATCGGCGAATGCCGTTCGCCTTCGGGTGCGGTTTATCAATTGATTGCCGACGGTAACTGAATCAGCTGTGTTGAGGATCGTGCAGTGACCCGCAACACACAGTAAATTTCAAGTCACCCGTTTCATCATCGCAATTATCTTAATTGCCCTGATTAAACCGTCACCCTCACATCCACGCCCAACATGCGGATTCGCGTGGCGAAACCTTCCATCAGCTCGCTCGACAGGGCAGATAAACGCGGTGCTTCAGCCTGCAGTGAAGGCCTTGCCAAACCATAGAGCAGCACACCCCGCGGTTTGATGCCGCCGCGCAACAGCCCTTTGATGAAAGTCACATAGTCATCTTCGTCCTGCGCATCCGGTGCTGCGCCGTCCAGCGCGAACCAGCAGGTTTGCAGCCAGGTATCGGGACAGCATGCGATTGCGGCAACCAGGTTCTGCCGCACCTTGTCCATCGTCGTTTTGGTGTCGTTGATGCGCTGCATGCCTTCCTCGCTGGCGCGATCCAGTTTGAACCAGACTTCGCCGCTGAGTTGCGCTATGCGGCGCAGCCCCTGTTGCACGTTGTCGCGCTGCATGAGGCTGCCGTTAGTGATGAGCACAAGCTTGAGATCGGCGGGTTTGTGCCTGGCGATGAGCTCGATGACTTCGGCGAATTCCTGCGCACTGGTCGGTTCGCCGTTGCCGGAGATGGCAATGTCGTTGATGCGCCGTGCTTCGGGCGGCACGCGTTGCATGAAGTCGCCGTGCTGCAATTCGTGCAAAAACCCGCCGAGTTCCTTTTCCAGCAACGGCAGGTCCACGGGAGGCGCAGTGCCGCGCGCCAGATCCGGCACCTGACAGTAAATGCAGCGCCAGTTGCAGGCATTGTTCGGATTGAGGTTGATGCCGATGGAGACGCCTCCCGCGCGGCGCGATACGACCGGATAGACGTAGCGCAACCCGGCGCTGTCGCGGCTGTGATCGGTAACGCTTAGAGAACCCTCGCTCAAGATTTGATCAAAGGCAGATACTGTGCCGGATCCACGGGCCTGCCGAACTTGCGTATCTCGAAATGCAGCTCGACCTGAGTGGCATCGGTGTTGCCCATCTCGGCGATCTTCTGCCCCTTGCTGACGTTCTGGCCTTCCTTCACGAGTATCTGGTCATTGTGCGCATAAGCGCTGAGATAAGTCTTGTTGTGCTTGATGATGATGAGCTTGCCATAGCCGCGCAATCCGCTGCCGCTGTACACCACTTTGCCCGCCGCGCTGGCCACCACAGCCTGGCCGCGCTGGCCGACGATATCCACACCCTTGCGGTTATCGCTTTCTGAAAATCCGGCGACCAGCTTGCCGTTGGTGGGCATGCCCCATTCCAGCGGCTCTTCATTATCCACTGCGTGCGTTGATGCGCCCGCCGGTCTGACCGGCACAGCAGCTGCCACCACTGGCGTCGCCGCCACCGATGCCGCCGATTCGTTCTGCAAACGTTCTGCCTGCACCAGGGCATTATCGGTATAAACCAGCTTGCCCACCTTGGGATAGCTCTTGGTTGCGCCCTGCTCGGGAACTTGCGAAGCCATCACCGGCCTGGGCACGTCTTTGGGCGCTGAACCCGCTACTGGTATATGCAGTTGCAGTTGCTGGCCAACCTTGATCGCTGCCGGATTTTCCAGTTTGTTCCAATCAGCCACGTCGCGGTAATCCACGCCATGCAGGAACGCGATGCTGTAAAGCGTATCGCCCTTTTGCACGACATATACCCGCGTAACCGTCTCGTAAGCGGAATCCATGACCGGCACAGGTTTTTTGGCAGCAGTTTGCGTCGCTTTATCTGCTCCGTATTCCATCACAGGAGCACGGTGCCCATTCGGAGCGGTTGTCCCACAACCCGCAAGCAAAGTGACCAGTGTCAACGTTGCCCACGGCAGAATCTTTCTGTTCATGCTTTCCCCATCACCAACGGTACGAATTTCACGGCTTCCAGGCGGCTTTCACGAAAACCGGTCTCTTCACGCTCGATCAGATACAAATATTGTTCCTGGGTTCCCATCGGTAGCACCATTCTACCACCCACCGCAAGCTGCTCCCGCAGCACGGCGGAGAGGGCGGGGGCGGCACAGGCCATGATGATGCCGTCGAACGGGGCCTTATCCGGCAAGCCCGTGGCGCCATCCGCATAGCGCAGATTGACATTGAATATCTTGAGCTCGCGCAGCGTTTTTCTGGCGCGTTCATACAAAGGTTGTATACGTTCGATGGAATAGACTTCTTTCGCCACCTTCGCCAGCACCGCAGCCTGATAGCCGCAGCCTGTGCCAACCTCCAGCACGCGGTTGAGCTGCTTGCCGTTGCGCAGCACTTCTGTCATGCGTGCAACGATATAGGGCTGCGAGATCGTCTGCCCATGTCCGATGGGTAACGACACATCGTCGTAAGCGCGGGTCGCCAGGGCCTCGTCGATAAAAATATGGCGCGGCACTTCGCTCATCGCCGCCAATACCGTTTCGTCACGGATACCTTCGGCACGCAATCTTTCTATCAACCGGCCACGGGTGCGCGCAGAAGTCATACCGATGCCGGCGTGGCGCAAGTTCACTTTTGCGTCCCTATCCAGGAACGAACCGCATCCAGCTGGTTGTATTGGGTAAGATCGATCTGCAGCGGCGTGATGGAAACCCGGCGTTGCGACGTGGCGAAGAAATCCGTGCCCTCGCCCGCGTCCTGCGCCTTGCCCGCCGCACCGACCCAGTACACCGGCTGGCCGTGCGGGTTGCTGCTCTTGACCGCCGGCTCGGCCTTGTGCCGCTTGCCCAGGCGCGTGACTTCCATGCCCTGCAGTTGCTCGTGCGGAATGTCCGGCACGTTCACGTTGAGCAGCCAGGGATGCGAATTCGCCTGCGTCATGAAACGCTGCACCAGATCCACCGCAACCTTGCCGGCCGTGTCGTAATGCACGGGTTCATGCCGCGCCATCGAGATCGCGATGGCGGGAATGCCCAACAGAAAACCTTCGGTCGCCGCGGCGACCGTACCGGAGTAAATGGTGTCGTCGCCCATATTCGCACCGGAGTTGATGCCTGACACCACGATATCGGGCTGCGTATCCAGCATGCCGGTAACGGCGAGGTGCACGCAATCGGTCGGCGTGCCGTCGACATAGTAGAATCCGCTCGATGCCTGGCGCAGATTGAGCGGACGATTGAGCGTGAGCGAGTTGCTTGCGCCGCTGCGGTCGCGTTCGGGTGCGACCACCACCACGTCGGCGATAGCGGAAAGATGTTGAAACAAACATGCCAAACCCGGCGCAAAGTAGCCGTCGTCGTTACTGATCAGAATGCGCATAGGGCAAGAAGTAATTGATGAGAAAAAAAGGCCAAATGGGTGTCATAGTTCTTGGCGATCGGGTTGGCGCGTCAAACTCTGATCGCGGTGACGAATGTTAGCCGCCTTTCCGCTTTGCTTCCAGCCTGTTTTGCCCATTACTCACTTCACTCAAACACAACTTTTTTGAATCTGAGTTCTCGATAGTTGACTCGGCCTGTTTGGACTTGCAGCCATTCCCCCACATCGGCCCGTTGAAATTACCCGACACAGAATCGCCTTGATTCCCTATGAATGTAGGCGCTGAGCGGTTGTTATACGCATCAGGCCGATAAGCTACCCATGAAGCTGGCTGGAGCTTTTTAGAAGAAATTTCAAATTTTCCTTAGCCACTCCGATTGCCCTTAACAAATGCATGGTTAATAAGCTAACCATATAATTTAATTAACTAAATAATTAATCACAATTCCCATAATCAAGCAAATGGATTAACTTGCGTCGTTAACTCCTTAATAATAATGAAAAATAACATCCAATATCTGTTGACTTTTTGCTTGGCTTTGTTAGATTTAAACTCCAAGGGCGCGATTTCATTGAAAGGTTTACTTTGTATAGCCAAGTAACCGAACCGCGGATCACAAGTTGCCTAGATGGCATGAGTGATCTATTGGGGATTCATCCCGTAGTGAATTATTGACTGGCAACTTTTCAATGGTTACGCGCAAGCATGCAAAAATCTGATCAATCAATTCGCAATCGCTTGTTGGTAGCCCGACTACCGGCGATGCCTCAGATACTCGTCAAGTTAATTGATCTCTGCCAAAGAGATGATGCAGGCATGGGCCAGGTAGCGAAGCTCATTGCGCACGACGCCGGCATGACCGCCAGAATCCTGGGCATTGCCAACAGCTCTGCTTATAGCCACAGCAGTCTCCAGTTGGGATTGACGCAATCGCTCAATACGCTCGGCATCGAGATGATCAAAACGCTGGTGATCAACGAATCGGTATTTCAAACTTTCAGCAGTTTCTCACGTTTGAACCGCGCAGATCTTCGCGGCTTCTGGCTGCACGCCCTTAAAACCGCGGTAATCGCACGCGAGCTGGCAAAAAAATTGTCCTATCCCCGCAGCGAGGAAGCCTATCTTGCAGGCTTGCTGCATGACGTGGGGCGACTGGCGCTGTTAAGTGCCGCGCCTCAAGAATACTCATCCAATTTCAAGGCTGAGGATGATGAACATCTATGCTCGATCGAAACCGGCTCCATGGGTATTTCCCATGCGGAAGCCGGTGCATGGCTCATCGAACAATGGAACCTGGATTCCTTTTTGGCCGACAGCGTGCTTTACCACCATGAACCGGTTGCCCGGTTGCAATCGGTTCATCCCCTGATTCGTCTCGTTTGCCTTGCTCACCTGCTGGGCAGCTACAAAAGTGACACTCCCGCAGTGGAGGGGGCTGCCGCTTTGTGTGGCATTGATGAAACCGACATACAGGTCATCCTGAGCAGCGTGAATGCTTATACAAAAACCGCAGCCACTTATTTTGGCATTGACCTGACCGAGGCCGATCAAGCGACACCGTCCGGCGAATATGTGCCGCAGGAATCTGCCGGGAGCCGGGTCGAGGACAGGCTTGCCGACGAAGTTCGCAACATGGCTCTGCTGTCGGCATCGGTCCAGACTTTTTCGGGTATTCGCAGCGGAAAGGATCTGCTCGAATCCATCGCCCGGTCAGCGCGTGTCTTGTTCAACTTCGAGGACATGGTCGTCTTCCTGCAAGATGC
The DNA here is from genome assembly GCF_902459525.1 of Sideroxydans sp. CL21. NCBI lineage: Bacteria > Pseudomonadati > Pseudomonadota > Betaproteobacteria > Nitrosomonadales > Gallionellaceae > Sideroxydans > Sideroxydans sp. CL21. The sequence continues at coordinate 258,175 of NZ_LR699166.1, read as the reverse complement.
AAATTCCCAGGCACTGGTAGGTTTTCCCATCGGGGATCGCCAACAGCGGCTAAACGGATTTTCCATCCCGTTGGCGGGTGGCGGGACCATAGCCGAGTCGGTATCCAACCGGCGGATTACCTTTGCCAAACGCGACGACAGTTCGCTTGGCCTCGTTGAAGCACAATTGCTCAGGGCCATGGGTACCGAATGTCTCGCTTACATTCCCCTGATTGCCGGGCAATCCTGCCTGGGAGTTCTGGTAGGGGGACTTTCACCGGCGCAGCTTAATGAGCTCTGGAGTCAGGAACGATTCCTCAAATCTTTTGCGACGCAGGCGGCCGCATCGCTGGAATCATCCACCGCTGCACGCAATGAAATCGAAAAACACATCGCCGCGACAAATCAAGCTCATCGGGAAGCATCGCGCAAGATTGTCCATGAAGTAAACAACCCTCTGTCGATCATAAAAAATTATTTGGGTGTCCTTGATGACAAACTCACCCGTCAGGAGCCGGTCAACGAAGAACTATCGATTCTCAACGAAGAGATCGACCGGGTCAGTCGCATAGTCGGGGGGTTCGCCAACCCGGACGCAACTCCGCAAGAAGATACAACGGAGGTTAACAACGTTCTTAAAGATGTGGTACGGTTATTCTCCGTTAGCCGCTTTTTGCCAGCCTCCGTGAAAATTGCAGTCAAAACGACTGACGAGCCTGACGTGATGCAAGGATCTGCCGACCCTCTCAAACAGATACTCCTGAATCTGATCAAGAATGCGGTAGAGGCGTTACCCAAGGGCGGGATAATTGGCGTCAGGAACAATGGGCGCATAACACGTGAAGGTCGCGCCTATATCGAATTGCGTATCAGCGATAACGGAGCTGGAATTCCGGCAGATGTTTTGGCTAACCTGTTTTCGCCGGTGCGCAGCAGCAAGGGCGGAGAAAATCGCGGACTGGGCTTGAGTATCGTCCAGGGACTGGTCAAAAAGATCAACGGGTTTATCAGTTGCCGTAGCGGAGAATCGGGAACGACATTCGAGATTCTCCTTCCCGCTCATGAGGCTACCGCCAACTATGGCAGCGAGCCGAAACAAATCTCGAAACATGAGGTAAGTTGATGATGAACACTATTGAAGAACATAAGTTGGCCTTCATGAACTTTACCTCCGGTCTGCTGGGTGGCGGGGGAGTACAAATTGACATCAAGCCGCCGTCCCGCGTTCTTCTGGTTGACGATGAACCAAGAATGCTCAGCAGCCTCGGCGAACTCCTCAAAACAGGCGGTTATCAGCTGGCTACTGCCGTATCCGGTTTTGAAGCGATAGACCACTTGGGCAAGGGCAAATTTGATCTGGTCATCCTCGATATGTCCCTTCCGGACATAAGCGGTCGTGAGGTCATGGACTTCATCATCTCCAGCGATGTGGACACGGATGTGATCGTGGTCAGCGGAAACAACGATATTGATTCTGCAATCGGAGCATTAAAGCGCGGCGCATTCGACTACTTGCGCAAACCCTATGCCCGCGAAGAACTTCTCAAAGCGGTCGGAAACGTCCTGAAGCAACGCGACCTTAAGGCGGACAACCAGCGCTTTGCCTGGCAGCTTGAAAGTTCCGAAAGAGTCTACCGGTATTTCGTTGAAAACTCTCCGGACATCATCTACACGCTGAACAACGAAGGCATGTTTACATTTGTAAACAACCGGGTCGAGCAATTGCTCGGATTGTCGCGCGAGGAACTGATAGGCAAACACTATTCTTCACTGGTTCACGACGAAGACAATGAACTGGCCCGCTATGTTTTCATAGAACGCAGAGTCGACGAACGCGCTTCCCGCAATGTCGAGCTGCGACTCAGGAGTCACAAGGGATATTGCGAAAGCCGGACATTTGAAAACTCTCTTCTGACCATCTCGTTCAGCTCAATGGGAATGTACGCGCTGAACCAGAACGAAAACAACCCCGAGTTTCTTGGAACCTACGGAGTTGCGCGGGATATCACGGAACGCAAGCGGGCCGAGGAGTTGATCGCCTATCATGCCTATCACGACATTCTGACCGACCTGCCCAACCGGGTGCTGTTCAAGGACCGCCTGGGCCTGTCGATCATTCAATCTCAGCGGAACGAGACCAAACTGGCGGTCATGTTCATAGACCTCGACCGCTTCAAGCTGGTCAACGACTCGATGGGCCATGTCAGGGGTGACGAGCTCTTGCAGCAGGTCGCCGTTCGATTGAAAGAATGCTTGCGCCGGAGTGACACGCTGGCCCGTTTGGGCGGAGACGAATTCATATTGTCCATCCCCGACTTGCGGGACAGGCAGGACGTCGCGGAGATCGCAGAAAAATTTCTCGATTGTCTGCAACAACCGTTCTTCCTCGGCAGCACCGAAGTGCGAATTTCAGCCAGCATCGGTATTGCCATGTACCCGGATGACGGTTCATCCATCGAGGAACTGGTGCGGCATGCCGACCTGGCCATGTACCACGTCAAGGCGCAGGGGAAGAACGGCCATTCTTTCTATGACAGCTCAATGGTTGATGCATCGCACCAGAAACTGGTGGTCGAGCAAGATCTGCACAGAGCGCTGGAGCGCGGTGAACTTGAAATGTACTACCAGCCTCAAGTGGATGTATCAACAGGTCGTATTGTGGCCGCAGAAGCCCTGATGCGCTGGAATCACCCGGAGCGGGGCTTGCTGACACCCAGCGAGTTTTTGCCTTTTGCTGAAGAAAACGGCCTCATGATCCCCATCAGCGACTGGATGCTTGAGTCCATATGCAATGACCTGATCGAGTGGAATACGACATTGAACGAACCGGTCAGGGTAGCGCTGAACCTTTCGCCGCAGTATCTCGAACGGGGAAAGTTTGTTGAAAAGCTGACCAGCGCGCTGAAACGTCACGAAATTTCCCCGCAGCAAATAGAAATCGAAGTCACTGAAAACACCTTCATACGCAACCCCGACCATGCAATCGAGCAATTCAACAGACTGTGTCAGCTCGGCGTGAGCATTGCAATCGACGATTTCGGCACCGGCTATTCTTCCCTCGCGTACTTGCAACGGTTCTCGATCCACACGCTCAAGATCGACCAATCATTTGTGAAGGAAATCCATTGGGAGAGCGCCCATTCGCCCATCATCCTCGCCATCATCTCCATCGCGAAGGGGCTCGGCTTGAATGTGGTCGCCGAAGGTGTTGAAACAGAAATCCAGTCGAGATATCTGGAACGCGCCGGCTGCAATATCATGCAGGGATACTTGTATCACCGCCCGATTCCCAAAACCAAACTAATTCAAAAGCTGGCTGAACTGGAATCAGAGCAACTGGAAAAATCCTTCGAACAGGCCGGCGCGAAATAATCTGAAAGCCACGCACTGCAACTCTTTCCGAAATCCCGGTTAGAGGGCGCGCTGAATTATGCACGTAGCCATACGAAATTGATTGGCTTTCCCTGTCAGGGAATTTGGAAAAAACTGCTTTGAACCAAATTGATTGGTCGGGGTGAGAGGATTCGAACCTCCGACTCCTGCGTCCCGAACGCAGTACTCTACCAGGCTGAGCTACACCCCGCTCATGCAGACCGGACGGTCTGCCGTGAAACTAAAATTGCCGCGTCGCGGCAAAGTTTGCCAATTCTAACAGACACTGCTTGTATTTAGTATCGGCAAGCGATGCAATCGCGGCGCAAGCAGCCTCGGTTTCGCGCAAAGCCTGCTGCCGCGTGAAGTCCAGCGCACCGGTATCGCGAATGATCGTCAGCACTTCGGAGAACTTGCCCACATCGCCCTGCTCGATGGCGCCGCGCACCACGCCAGCCTGTTCGCTAGTACCGTGCTGCATTGCATATATCAACGGCAGCGTCGGCTTGCCTTCGGCCAAGTCGTCGCCGAGATGTTTACCGGTCTGGGCTTCGTCGGCGGAATAATCCAGTACATCGTCGATCAGCTGGAACGCGGTGCCGAGATGCATGCCGTATTTCGAGGCTGCTTCCTCGTCGGCGGCGGATGCCCGGCCGAGGATAGCACCGAGGCGCATTGCCGCCTCGAACAGCTTGGCGGTCTTGCAGTGGATGACGCGCATGTAGTTGGGGATATCGACGCTGGCATCGTGGCAGTTGAGCAGCTGCAACACCTCGCCCTCGGCGATGACGTTGGTGGCGTCGGCCAGCGTCTGCATCACGCGCATCTCGCCCACATCCACCATCATCTGGAACGAGCGCGAATAAAGGAAGTCGCCGACCAGCACGCTGGCGGCGTTGCCGAACAGCGCGTTGGCAGTCTCGCGCCCGCGGCGCAGTTCGGATTCATCCACCACGTCGTCGTGCAGCAGGGTCGCGGTATGGATGAATTCCACCACTGCCGCCAGATCATGGTGGTGTTTGCCGGTATAACCGAAGGCTTGCGCGGACAGCAGCACCAGCGCGGGACGCAAACGCTTGCCGCCGCTGTTGATGATGTATTCGCCGACCTGATTGACCAATGCCACTTCGGAATGCAGACGTGCGCGGATTACCGCATCCACCGCCGCCATATCCGATGCGAGTAATTGCTTGAGGTTTTCCAAAAATACTTCCTATTCTGAATATGCAGTGTTAACCGGCGCATTCACGCGCTCTTTTCGGGAACGCGCATTGTCGCATAAAGCCGCCCTATCCGATAACCGGCTCGCTTCGCCGCAGATACAGCCCCATTCCCACACCGGCCACGCTGAGCGCAACCACATAATGCGCTGGCGCCAAGGCATCGAAGCGCAAAAACAGGCTCACCAGCACCGGCGTCAGTCCGCCGAACACGGCATAAGCCACGTTGTAGGCGAAGGATAGGCCGGAGAAGCGCACGGCAGGCGGGAACAGCTTCACTGCCACGCTGGGAACCACACCGATCACGCCGACAAAGAAACCGCTGAGTGCGTACAGCACATTGATATCGGCAGGCGCCACGCTCATCCGGCTGTAGAACAACCAGGAAGAGGCACCCAGCGCCACGCAGCCTGTCGCCAGCACGCGCCCGGCACCAAAGCGGTCTGCCAGCGCACCGAAGGTGATGCAGCCGACGCTCAGAAACAGGGTCGCGATGCTGTTCGCCTGCAGAGCGATTGCGGCAGGTACCGCAAACAGCTTCTGCACCAGGGTCGGTGTCATCAGGATCATCACCACGATGGCGGCGGAAAGCAGCCATGTCATCAGCATCGTGAGTATCACCGCCGGACGGTGTTCGCGCACCACCGTCTTCAGCGGCAACTCGTCAGCCAGTTGCTGCCGCGCCTGCATTTCCCTGAATACCGGTGTTTCATGAAGGTACTGGCGCAACCATACCGAGACCAGCCCGAACACACCGCCCAGAATGAATGGCACGCGCCATCCTTCCGCCAGCAATTCGGCAGGTGTATAGGAACAGGTCACGGCGCCGGCCACCAGCGAGCCGAGCAGGATGCCGCCCGTCAACCCCGCAGTCAGCGTACCGCAGGCGAAACCCACATGGCGCCGGGGTACATGCTCGGACACGAACACCCAGGCACCGGGCACTTCGCCGCCGATGGCCGCCCCCTGGAAAACACGCAAGGCCAGCAGCAACAAAGGCGCCCCTATCCCGATCGTCGCATACGTCGGCAGCAGGCCGATGGCCAGCGTCGGCAACGCCATCAACAGGATGCTCAACATGAACATGCGCTTGCGTCCGAACAGGTCGCCGAAATGCGCCATCACGATCCCGCCCAAAGGACGCGCCAGATAGCCCGCTGCAAAGATGCCGAAAGTTTGCGTCTGGCTCAGCCAGTCCGGCATATCGGGCGGGAAAAACAGTTTCGAGATCGCCCCCGCGAAGAATACGAAGATGACGAAATCGTAGAATTCCAGCGTTCCGCCCAGCGCGGCCAGCCCCAGCGTGCGGTAGTCGTTGCGGCTCAAATTAGGCATGCTTGTTTCCTCTCCAGCGCGACAGCCCTGTCTTTAACTGCACCACCAGCGCGTAGATTGCCAACCACGGATCAAGCAAATAGTCCCACAGGTTGGGCGATTCGTACCAGCCGGCGCTCCAGGCCGCAACAGCCAGGGCAATACATAACGCGAGCAGCGTGGAGTAGCGCAAACCGGCCCAGACCGCCAGTCCCAGCAATGCCGCCATAAACCACAGATTACCGTAACCCAGGCGATAAGGATCGAACATGCCCAAGCCCAGCGCAAGGGGATAGAACAGGACGGCTGCGATCAGGATTGTCGTCAACATCGCATGCCGATCCTGGTCACCGAACAGCACTTTGCCGGAGAACGAACGTGCCGATGCCAGCGCCAACAATACCAGCGTGGAAATGCTCAGGTCGCCCGTCATGCCGCGCACAAAACCTGCCGCCGAAACGCCCCACAATGGAATCGAGACAATCACGATCGCTGCAACCAGCAAGCCTGCCCGCCTGGGCAGCGGCAATGCTTTCACGTACGGCAGGCGCACCAGCAGCGTGACAATGGCAAGCGTGATTCCAAACAGTCCGGTCAGATCAGTGTCCAGTTGCATTGTTGGCCTTCTTCAAATGACGGTTCAACCAGAGCTGGTCGAACATGACGTGCTTGATGAACACCCGGTTCCAGGTGTAGGTGAGATGGAAGTCGCCGTTGCGCGCCTGGATCAGGTAGGGATAGGAAAACTCGAAGTTGCAGCCGCCATCCGCCCGCACCCTGGCCTTGGCGGAATCCACGTATTCGTCCAGCGTCGCTTCGGGAACCAGCGCAAGACGCGCATCGGAATTCAGAAGCAGCCCCTGCACGATATGCATGCATTGCTTCTCGTCCAGTTTCTTGTCGCGTATCACGCTCATTTCTTCCAGGCGACGCAGTTCTTTCCAATTGACGCCGCCGTCAGTCGACAGCATCAGCGACAGACTGTCGCGTCCCTGCTCCTGGTGGTTCAATACTGCCAGTAGCCGTCCGTCCGGCAGTGCCGTGGCCGACAGTGCCGCATCTGGATTGGGGAAAGAGGACTTCTTCACCCCGCTCCAATGCTGCCCGCCGTCTTCGGTGCTCAGACTGCGCGCAAGATGCGGATTGTCCTTGCCCGAATAGCGCGTCAGTACCAATGCGTCGTTCGGGCTCTTCAGCAGCACCACCGGCTGCAGCGTGCCTTGTCCGGCACTGGCCAGGCGCTGTTTGTCGATCACATTGCCTGCCGCATCGAGATGCAGGATTTCCGCAAACTTGCTGAACGACTCGTGGTATGCCGGCACCCCCATCGATCCGTCGGCATACAGGAACGGAGTGCCTTTCACCAGGGTGCTGATATTGATGAACGGCGAGGTGATCAGGCGGCGCGGCGCGCCCCATGTCTCGCCGTCGTCGTTCGAGGTCATCATCGTGATGGAGCTGCCTGCCCAGCCGCCCATCGATACCGTCACATAGAAAAGACGCAATGTGCCATCCGCTGCGCGGGCCACCACCGGGTTGCCCAGTTTGGAGATATAACGATGCAAGGCGCGCTGCGTGCTCGCACGAGTGGCCACTACCTGCTCGGCACCCCATTCATCCTTGACCGGATCGAACACCGCACTGTTGACGGTCACGTCCGACGCACCTTCTCGGCTGCCGGAGAACCAGAAGGCGCGGATGCGGCCACGACACGGTGGGGCGGAGCCCTCTGGTGCGGGAGTGGCCGCATCGCACCTCCTCCCGCAATCGGCTGGCTTCGCCAGTAACGTGTCGGAGGTGCACCCGTCCTTGAGCTCGACAAGTGAAGACGCATGTGTCTGCACATGCAGACGGGAAGAGGCGAAATGGCTCTCGAAGCGGCCTGCGACAACATTCGGCTCATTATCCCTGCGGAAACGGCGTCTGCCCTTTTTTCGTACCGGCGGTTTCTTTTCGGCAACGGGTTCTGCAGCAGGCGGATCGATGACTGGCAGCCGGAATCCAAAGGCTGGGCCGGGTTGTTGACTCGCCTTGTACATTCCGGAACCGAAAGCCAATATGACGATGACCAGCGTAATGGCGCGCTTTAAATCCACCATCAACGGCACCCTTCCTTGTTTGTATTGGATATATTGGAATCCACCACGGCGGATTCGACCAGCAATTCTTTCACGAAAAGGTATTGGAACACATCCCCCTTGAACATCGCACGCAGCTCGTCTGCATTTTGCCTTCCGCGTATTTCAAGTCGCTGTCCGATCACCTGGCAACCTGCACAGGGTTCGGCGTTGAGCGGGAGTTGCAACGCGAACAAGCGGTAGCGCGCTGCCAAGTCAGCGGGTTTCAGGTTCCAGCTCTCGTCGTAACCATGCACACGGGCACCGGGAAGCATGAAGCGGTCTCCTTCATCATGCGCTCGGAAGTTGCAAGGCACCCACACGTCTTTGCTCTGAACATAGCGTTGGGCGACTTCGTTGTACCTGCCAAGAGCACCATCGAACGGCCGCAAGAATGCAGCCAGGGACAGGAAGACAAGCAACACCACCACATTGGCCACACTGCGAGTGGACCTGGGGGAAAATGACGCAAATATTGCCAGCGCCAGCGTCACGCCCAACAGCAGCCAATAACCCCAACCGTACATTCCGGCTGCCTCGTTCTGCAAGTTCCGGGCAAGGAAAGCCAGTAGAACAAGCACTGCATCAGCCGCAACGAGTGTGACTACAAATACCCAGCGCGGGATGCGCTGCCAGTTCAACGCACACAGCACTGCCACTCCCGGCATGGCTTCCAGCAGGTAACGCGCGGACCGCTGGCTGGGCACGGCAAACACAATGAACAGGACAAACATCCAGACCCACAGCATCTTTTCGACATCGCCAAGCTGGCGCCTCTGCCGGTAGGCCACAAGAAACAATGCCGCAACCGGGAAAGCCAGCAGACCCGCATTCATGGGATAACCCAGCAGCAATGCCCAGACACTGCTTCCACCCCACAATAGTTGTGCCCAGTAACCGGCACCGTGCGCCTCGAATTTGCCCGCGTTTTCGCCGACCACGAATTCGCGCCACACGGATTGCGGATCGGGGTCGAACGCGAACCATAGTGCGAACAGGGACAACGCCACGATGCCCGCCAATACCGGCTTGTAGGCCTCTTTCACAATGAACTCACGCCATTGATAACGGCACTGGTGCAGATACCACCAGACCAGAACCAAACCTATCGGCGCCAGCAACGCAAAGGATTTATACAGCAGGCCGATACCGATCTCCAGACCCAGCAACAGCGGCACAAACAACCGGGACTCGAAACTGAACGGGCGCCAATACAGCAGCGTGAAAAACGGCAGGAAGAACCAGAACACCTCCGGCGGGTTGACCAGAAAGGGTCTGCCGTATCGATAGGTGCTGAAAAAAGTGAGATAAGTCAGTGCTGCGACAAAGCCGGTTTCCATCTGCCGCGACAGTCTCCCTGCCAGCAGAAATACCAACATGGCGGTAAGCAGCGTATAGATCACACTGGGATAGCGCAGGTGCCACAAGTCCCAGTCCTGCCCCCAATGCGTGGAAGCGATGCCCTGCCAGAACAACAATGGTGGCTTGGTGTTGCGCATGCCGTCGAGTTCGGATTGCAGCGGCAACAGGTGCCCGCTCGCCGCAGTCAGCCGCGTGATGTGCTCATACGGATATTCATCGCCGTTCTTGGGAATATGCTGGCTGTCCAAGCCGTAGAAATAGACGAAGACAGCAAGCGCAAGCGCCAGGACATTCCACGCCAGATGTAGTCCTCCCAGCCGCCTGTTCATGGACTATCGTTATGCGGCGGCTCGGGGTGCCGAACCAATTTCAGGCGGCCGAACGTCCAGATATCATTGAGCACAAAGTTCAGGACGCTGGTCAGGCCGATGGCGATGAGATTGGCGATCTGGTAGAAGAAATGCGGCGCGAGCAAATTGGTGAACACGATCTGCAATGCGATGCTCAGCCAGCATGCCAGCGTGTATTGCCAGAACTGCGCGATCCAGGGTTTGTGATGATGTTGTGTACGGTCAGCCCAGGTCCACAGGCGGTTCCAGAAAAAATTGTTCACGGTGGCCAGGAAGATGGCCAGTGCCAGCGACAGATTGAGCTTGAGCTGGGACGACTGCACGGTGCTGAAAAAATGCTCCTGCCCCAGATACAGCACGCCAAGATTGACCGCCGTACCGGATGCGCCCACAGTACCGAATTTCAGGAAGCGTTTGGAAAAAACGCGACGGAACAACGAAGCCAGCGAGAGATGCAAATTCAGCAGCGTGCTCATGCGGGGAGTCCCTGCTGCAGCAATTCGCGCGCCTTGACCAGCACCTGCGCCGGCGTGATCGATTGCAGGCACTGGTTGTTGCCGTCGCACGGCGAGTTGCGGTGGTTGTAGGCGGTCAGGCAGGGCGAACAGGACAGCGCGGTGTACAGGCAATGGATATTGGGCGCCAGCGGGCTGTACAGCGCCGGTGTCTCCGGCCCGAAGAACACCAGCGTGGGCAACGGGGTGAGCGCCGCGAACTGGCCCGGCCCGCCGTCATTGGTCACCAGCAAAGACGCCCGATGAAAGATCGCCAGCAGATGTCGCACCGATTTCGTATAGCCGGTCAGGTCGATACACATCGGATGTTTGCAGTGCGCAACGATCTCCTGCGCCAGCGGCTTGGCATCGGGCAGGCCGATGAGCGCGACCGCATAGCCTTCCTGCAACAGCGCATCGCACAACTGCTTGTAGGAAGCCGGCGGCCAGGCGCGGATGGGCAGGATGCCACCATCGGGATAGACCAGCACCAGCTTCTTGTCTTTCAGGATGGCGAAATCGTTGTGCAGTTGCGCGGTGATGCGCGCTACTTCTCCCTCGGCGAATTGCAGTAGCGGCGGCGCGCTCACCTCGTGTGCGGCAGCCTTGGCCAGTGGCCGTCCCTCCGACCCGATGGCGGCAACCATCGTCAGGAACTGCTGCGACAAATGGCGATAGGGGTTGTACAGCACCGGCCGGTTGATAAAGGATCCGCGGTACAGGCCTTCCTGCGTATGCGGCTGGAATCCCACGTGTATTGTGGCGCCTGACAGATAGGAAAAAATGGCGCTCACCCGCGAGAACAGCTCGCAATCGATCACGACATCGAAGCCGGTACGCCGCATGGTCAGGATCGCCCTGAGCGTATCTGCCGCAAATCCGCTTAACGATTTGTCCCGGATGGTGATGACATTCTCCGGCGGCATCACGCCCAGCAAATCCAGCACTTCGCGGTTTTTGGCGAACATCAGGATATGCAGGGAAGCATCGGGATAGCGCTTGCGCAGGTCGGCGAACATCGGCTGCGCCAATACCAGGCTGCCCATTTCCGAAAGCAGCACGATCAGGATGCGTCTGGGTTGGGCGACGACCGGTTGGCCGAAGATCATTCGGCGAACTCGTTCGAACAACGAAATTACCCAGCAGATTGGCATTCCGGCCCAATGGTCGACTGCACGTTGGAATCTAATATTCAATGAAGAGTGTCCGGTAGTAGGGTTTTGGACTGCAGCAAGGCCGCGGCATTATCGGCGAAAGCACTGCTTTCAACAAGCCAGCCAGCACTCACATCGGCACCCGCCAGTTGTGGAACAGGGGCTTGTTCGTGTAGATTCTGTGCACTTCTTCACCGAGCAAACCACCAAAATGCAACAACTTGGGGCACTGGGCAAATACACCCTCACCAAAAAACTCGGGCAAGGTGCGACCAGTACGGTGTATCTCGCTTTCGATCCTTTCGCGAAGCGCGAGGTGGCGATCAAGGTGTTGAAACAGGATATCCTGAGCGACCCCAGGATGGGCAAACTGTACCAGCGCCAACTGGATAACGAAGCCTCGCTGGTGGGCAAGCTGTCGCATCCGCACATCGTGTCGATCTACGATGCGCTGATCGGCGACGATGCCAGCCACATCGTGATGGAATATGTGAGCGGCGGTACGCTGGAAAAATATGCCGAGCCCGGCAACCTGCTACCCGTCGACCGCGTGGTGGACTACATGTTCAAATGCTGCCGCGCCTTGAACTATGCACAGTTCAACGGCGTTATCCACCGCGACATCAAGCCCGCCAACATGCTGCTCACCGAGGACGGCGACATCAAGATATCCGACATGGGTGCGGCGCTGCTGCTGGACATCGAACAGACGCAGATCAACAACATCGGTTCGCCCGGCTACATGTCGCCGGAACAACTGCGCAGCGAGGCGCTGACGCACCAGACCGACATCTATTCCCTGGGTGTGGTGATGTACCGCCTGCTCACCGGTTACTTGCCATACAAAGCGGAAAACCTGCCGGCCCTGTGCCAGCAGATACTGCATGCCACACCGCCGACCCCGCGCAACCTGCGTCCCGACATCCCGCCGCAGCTCGAACGCGTGGTGCTGCGCGCCATGCACAGGGACAGGGGCGAGCGCTACCAGAACTGGAAGGATTTCGGCAGCGATCTCGCTGCCTTGGGGCGTTTCGAACAAAAGGCCATCGAGATCAACCAGACCGAGCAATTTTCCACGCTGCGCGAGATGTCCTTGTTCAAGGACTTCACCGATATCGAACTGTGGGAGATACTGCGCGTCGGTGAATGGCAGATGCAGCCCGCGCAGACCGTCCTCATGCGCGAAGACGAGATGGGCGACGTCTTCTACATCATCATCGAGGGAAGCGTGAGCGTGACCAAGAACGGCCGCCTGCTCAACCTGATCCGCAGCGACGACTGCTTCGGCGAGATGGCTTACATCAGCGGCAGGGTCGTTCCGCGTTCCGCCACCGTCACTGCCGGCACCGAAGTCACGGTACTTAAAATATCGCCGGCGCAACTCGCAAAGCTTTCCGACCATTGCCAGCTGCATTTCAACCAGGCTTTCTTGCGCGTCATGGCAGACCGTCTCAGGATGGCCGACGACCGCTTCGCCAAGCTCGCAAATTAGAACAATTAAAGGAGAACATCATGTCGAACAAATTCGTGATCCAGACACCCGATGCCCCCGCCGCCATCGGCACCTATTCGCAAGCCGTGCGCGTGGACAATACCGTCTATCTCTCCGGCCAGATCGGCCTCGATCCCAACACCATGAATATGGTCGAAGGCATCGAAGCGCAGGTTCACCGCGTATTCCAGAACCTGCGTGCCGTCGCCTCGGCGGCGGGAGGGAGCCTGGACGATATGGTGAAACTCAACATCTACCTGACCGACCTTGCCCACTTTGCCAAGGTCAACGAAGTCATGGCGACTTATTTTCATCAGCCTTACCCGGCGCGCGCCGCCGTGGGCGTCGCTTCCCTGCCGCGCGCCGCACTGGTGGAAGCCGACGGCGTGATGTTTTTGCAGGAATGATCCTTGTCTATAAGTAGTCACCCAATGAGCCAGGGATCGCATATCGGCAGGTACCGTTTGATCAGGAAACTGGGAAACGGCGGAACCAGCGTGGTCTATCTCGGACACGACCCGGTTGAAGACCGCGAGGTCGTGCTCAAGTTGTTCAAGCAGGCTTTCCTGTACGACCCGAAGAACGGCAAACAGAACCGGAGGCAACTGGAGATCGAAGCCGCGCTTGCAGGGAAATTGGTGCACCCGAACATCGTCACCACTTACGAAGCGGTCATCAGCGACAGCATGAGTTACATCGTGATGGAATACGTGGCTGGCGGCACCCTGGAAAAGCACATTTACCCGGACAACCTGCTGCCGCTCGACCGCGTGGTCGCCTATATGTACAAATGCTGCCGTGCGCTCAACTATGCGCAATTCAACGGCGTGATCCACCGTGACATCAAGCCGGCCAACCTGCTGCTGGCCAACCCGGACGAGATCAAGATCGCCGACCTGGGCGCGGCTGTCCGCACCGACCTCGAAGATACGCAAAACAGCGTCGGCTCTCCCAATTACATGTCGCCGGAACAAGTGCGCGGCGACGAGCTTACCCACTCGACCGACATCTATTCGCTGGGCGTTGTCATGTATCGCCTGCTCACCGGCCGTTCGCCGTATACGCCGAAAAATCTGGCGCATCTGTATCAGCAGATATTGCACGAAATGCCCATCCCTCCGACACAACACCGTACAAACCTGCCGCCGCAGCTGGAACGCATCGTGATGATCGCCCTGCAAAAAAAACCGGGGGACCGCTTTGCCACCTGGGGCGATTTCGGCAACCAACTCGCCGCACTCGGGCACTTCGAAAAAAGCGACATGGAGATCAACGAAAACGAAAAATTCACCGCCCTGCGCAAATTGAAAATGTTCCAGGATTTCACCGACATCGAGCTGTGGGAACTGTTGCGCGTCGGCGAATGGCAGAAACAACCGGCAAAGACCTTGCTGTTGCGCGAGGGAGAGCTGGGGGATGCGTTCTTCATCCTGGCCGATGGCGGCGTCACCGTGTCGCGCAACAACCGTTTGCTCAACACGCTGAGTAGCGGCTCCATCTTCGGCGAGATGTCCTACACCAGCCGCAAACAGATGCCGCGTTCCGCCAGCATCACTGCCACCACCGAGGTCACCGTCATGAAGATACTGCCCGGCCAGCTTGACCAGCTCTCCGACCGCTGCCAGCTGCACTTCAACCAGGTGTTCCTGTCCACGCTTGCCGACCGGCTGCGCGTATCGGATGATCGCCTCGCCAAGATTGCGACTTAGCTTCAGCAGTACCGCCTCGTTCCCGGATATGTGCCATTGAAGATCGCCCCCGCCACACAGAGCAAATTCGCCAAACTCGGCATCCATACCCCGTTCGATCTGGTGCTGCATCTGCCGTTGCGTTATGAAGACGAAACGCGGATCACGCGTATAACCGATCTCGTCCCCGGTGAAACGGCGCAGGTGGAAGGCGAAATCATCCACAGCGAAGTGATGTACCGCCCGCGCCGCAGCCTGGTGTGCCAGTTGCAGGACAACAGCGGCATCCTTTATCTGCGCTTCCTGAACTTCTATCCCAGCCAGCAGAAGCAGCTCGCCGTCGGCAAAAAGATCCGCGCGCTGGGCGAACCGCGCATGGGGTTCTTCGGCGACGAGATGGTGCATCCGAAATGCCGCGTTGCAGGAGAATCCGTTCCGCTGAAGCAGGCACTCACGCCCGTCTACCCGACCACTGCCGGGCTGCCGCAAATCACGTTGACCAAACATATTCACGCCGCGCTGAACGAACTGGCACTCGACGACACGCTGCCGGAACAGATCCTGCAGCACCTGCACCTGCCGGATTTCGCGTCCAGCGTGCGCCTGCTGCACCAGCCGCCGCCGAACATCAACGAGGACGCATTGCTGGCACGGGCGCATCCTGCATGGATGCGCATCAAATTCGATGAACTGCTGGCACAGCAACTGTCGATGCGCGTGCATTACCGCGAACGAAGCCGGCGCATCGCGCCCAAACTTGCCGCACACAACCGGCTTACCGATGCGTTGCTGAAAGACCTGCCGTTCGCCCTCACCGGTGCGCAGAAAAAAGTGTGGCATGAGATCAGCGCCGACCTCGCACGTCCACATCCGATGCAGCGCCTGTTGCAAGGCGATGTCGGCAGCGGCAAGACTGTGGTCGCCGCGCTCGCCGCGTTGCAGGCTATCGAGAACGGTTATCAGGTTGCGTTCATGGCACCGACCGAGATCCTCGCAGAACAGCATTACCTCAAGCTGCGCGACTGGCTGGCGCCGCTCGGCATCGAACCGGCGTGGCTCTCCGGCAGCCTGAAGAAAAAGGACAAGGCGGCGGCGGCCGAGCGCATCGCGCTGGGCGATACCCAACTTGCCATCGGCACGCACGCGCTGTTCCAGACGTCGGTCGAATTCAGCAAGCTGGGATTGGTCATCGTGGATGAGCAGCACAAGTTCGGCGTGCAGCAACGGCTGGCCTTGCGCGGCAAAGGTGCGGAACCTCACCAACTGATGATGAGCGCCACGCCGATCCCGCGCACGCTGGCGATGAGCTACTACGCCGACCTCGACGTGTCGGTGATCGACGAGTTGCCGCCGGGCCGCACGCCTATCGTTACCAAGCTGGTCAGCGATGCCCGACGCGAGGAAGTGTTCGAGCGCGTGCGTGCCGCCTGTCTCGAAGGCCGTCAGGCCTATTGGGTGTGCCCCCTGATCGACGAATCGGAAGCGCTGCAATTGCAAACCGCACTGGAAACATTCGCCACGCTCACACAGATATTCCCCGAAATCCGCATCGGCCTTGCGCATGGCAAATTAAGTAGCACCGAAAAGGCGCAGACCATGGCTGCATTCAAGACGGGTGAGCTGCAACTGCTGGTCGCCACCACCGTTATCGAAGTCGGCGTGGATGTGCCCAACGCCAGCCTGATGGTGATCGACCATGCCGAACGCATGGGACTGGCCCAACTGCACCAGCTGCGCGGTCGTGTCGGGCGTGGGGCTGCCGAGAGCATGTGCGTGCTGCTGTTCCAGCAGCCGCTGTCCGAACTCGCCCGCGCCCGGCTCAAGATCATCTACGAGAACACCGACGGTTTCGAAATCGCCCAACAGGACCTGCGCCTGCGCGGCCCGGGCGAACTGCTAGGCGCAAGACAGAGCGGCGTGCCCATGTTGCGTTTCGCCGATCTGGCCGAGGACGACAAGCTGCTGGACAAGGCACGCGACATCGCCGACGAGATGCTGCGCGACTTTCCCGAGGCGGCGCAGGCGCATCTGCAACGGTGGATGGCGAATGAGCCGGATTATTTGCGGACTTGAGCCACTTCACTCCCTTCTCCCGCGGGCGGGAGAAGGGCCGGGGATGAGGGCGGGTGAGCAACGCATCAATCGGCTTCACAACAACGCCCCTCACCCCAACCCTCTCCCGCCCACGGGAGAGGGAGTTAGCATAAAATATTGCCATGAACCTCACCGAACGCCTGCACCTCTACCTCCAGCTCACCCGCCTGCACCGCCCCATCGGCATCCTGCTGCTGCTATGGCCGACTCTGTGGGGCGTGTGGATCGCGGGCAACGGGCATCCGTCATTGCTCATCGTATTCATCTTCACGCTGGGCACCGTACTGATGCGCTCCTCCGGCTGCGCGGTGAACGACTATGCCGACCGCCACATCGACAAGCATGTGGAGCGCACCAAGGACAGGCCGCTCACCAGCGGCAAGGTCAGCGAGCGCGAAACGCTGTGGCTGGCGGTCGTGCTGGCGCTGATTTCTTTTGCACTCATCCTGCCGCTGAACCCGCTCACCTGGCTGATGTCCTTCCCCGCCGCTTTCCTTGCCGCCAGCTATCCGTTCACCAAGCGCTTCTTCGCGATTCCGCAAGCCTACCTCGGCATCGCCTTCGGCTTCGGCATCCCGATGGCATTCGCCGCACAGCTCGGCGAAGTGCCAGCCGTCGCGTGGGTGTTGCTGCTCGCCAACATCTTCTGGTCCATCGCCTACGACACCGAATACGCCATGGTGGACCGCGACGACGACATCCACCTCGGCATCCATTCCTCGGCGCTGTTCTTCGGCAAATACGACGTGATCGCAGTAATGATTTGTTACACCCTTACCTTGCTGCTGCTGGCGGTGGTTGGCTTAATGGCAGGCTTGGGATTGGTTTATTTTGCCGGCCTGATCGTCGCGGAAAGTATTGCGCTGTATCACTACAAACTCATCAGGGATCGCAGCCGCGAAAAATGCTTCGCGGCATTCCTGCATAACAACTGGTTCGGGGCGGCGGTGTTTGCGGGGTTGGTTGGGAATTATTGGATGCAATAAATATGCTGGGTGGGTAAACAGCTTTTTCGTTTGCCCACGCGGTAGCGCACCATTTGCAACACAACTACATCGTGGGCACAGAAACGTGCCCACACTACCAAGCTTACACCGCAAGCCTCTTCGCCATCTCGTTCCGTTCCCCCGCATATTCACCCGTGAGCACGAACCCGCTCAGTTTGTTCAGCGCATCGACAAACTCCATCTTCACACCCTGCCCCGTCGCCATCTCCTGCCATACGCCGATTGCATCGCGCGCCACCGGCGACACAGCAACGGGATGCGCTGGCGTCTTGACCACCACGGGCATGGCGGGGAACACCACCTTCGCGTCTTCGCCGTTCAGCACGCGGGACAACGCCCGGCCCGCATGCATGATGGGCAGCACGAACGGCAGCACCTTGCCTTCGATCTCGGCGCAGTCGCCCATCGCATAGATTGACGCGTCGCTGGTGCAAAGCCGTTCGTTCACCACGATGCCGCGGTTGACCGTGATGCCGGCATCGCGGGCAAGCTGGGTTCGTGGGCGCAAACCGACAGCGGAGAGCACAAGGTCCGCCTGCATGCTGCTGCCGTCGGCAAGGGTCAGCGCATAACCGGCGTCTGCCTTGTTCACGCTCTGCACGGACGTGCCGAAGCGCCATGTCACGCCGATCTTTGACAACGGTTCCAGCAACTGCTTGCCGGCCTGTTCCGGCATCAGGCTGGCGAGCGGATAGGCGCCGCGGTCGATGACGCTGACGGTGTATCCCGCAGTCGCAAGGTCGTTGGCGAATTCGCAGCCGATGAGCCCACCACCCATGATGGCGATGGATTTTGACGCACCCAGGGCTACGCGCAGCTTTGCGTAATCCTTAAGGTCGTTCACGGACAGCACTTCATCCACCGCGTCGCCTTGCAACGGGATGCGAATCGGGTCGGCACCCAACGCGAGCACCAGCTTGTCGTACTCCAGCATCCCGGACGTGGTGTCCAATTGTTTGCTGCCGCGATGGATGGCATGGACATCGGTATCCACCAGCAGTCCAATATCGAGCTGCTTCGCCATGTCGGCTGCTTTCGTCAGGACCAGGCTGGCCGCATCCTTGTTCTGTGCGAAGGCGTTCGACAGCATGGGCTTGGAATAGTAGTCGCCGTTGTCGCGTGTCACCAGCGTGATAGGGATATCACGGTTCAGCTTGCGCAGTTCGCGAACGACGGTGTAGCCCGCCAGGCCGCTGCCCAGCACGATGATGGGGTTCATATTTGCTCCTGAAAAACTTGGTTTCTAATGATATGGCTCGAACAAATATTCCGTTCTTGTTGAGCTTGTCGAAACATGAACGGCCTCATGGCCTTCGACAAGCTCAAGCGAACGGGCTTCACGCCCCGACCAGTCCGATGGTCAGACCTCGACCATCTCGAAATCCGCCTTCGCCACTCCGCAATCCGGGCACGCCCAGCTTTCCGGAATGTCCGCCCAGGCCGTGCCGGGTTTGATTCCTTCTTCCGGCATACCGACCTTTTCATCGTAGATAAAACCACACACCACACATTGCCAAACTTTCATTTCGTTCTCCTTGTCGATTTATTTTGTATCACGCTGTAATTTTTGCCAATGTTGCGCGGTATTGGTTGGCATGCCGTTCTTCCACCCTGGCCAGTGCCGCGAAGCGCTTGGCTGCCTTTTCCAGAGTAGCCTTGAAGAGTGCGGCGTGTTCTTCCGACTCTTCGATCTGTTGTTTGATCTCCGAAGCCGCCGCCGCATCGCCTTCCTGCTGCGCAGTCTTCAGGAAACCGGGGTACATCTCGGTGTACTCGTAGGTCTCGCCTTCGATCGCCATCTGCAGGCAGCGCTCCGTGCTCATTTCGGCTTTTGGATAGAGCAGGTCGAGGTGGCCCAGTGCGTGTTGCACTTCCTGGTTTGCCGTCTCCTCGAAAACCCTGGCGGTTTCCTCGTCGCCTGCCGCCCGTGCTATCTTGGCAAAGTAACGGTACTTGATATGCGCCATCGATTCACCGGCAAATGCCGCTTCGAGATTGGCTATCGTTTTGATCTCCGGTCGTTTCATGTTGCTCTCCTGTCTGGTTGGTTGATGAAGTGGTTTGTTGCCCACGGACGCAATGTAGACTTCGGCACATGATCAATCCAATTGATTGTTCAAACCGAGTTGATTTATTATGCAAATCACATGCCTCGTCATCCCGGCGCAGGCCGGGATCCAGTGGGTTGAATAAATCCTGCGAAGCAGGGCAAAACCAAAAGCATGTTGAATAACTACGCTGGATTCCGGCCTGCGCCGGAATGACGGCTTAAAAGGAACCGCCATGACACTCAACGAACTGCGCTTCATCGTCGCTGTGGCCCAGGAACTCAACTTCCGCCGCGCCGCGGAAAAATCCTTTATCAGCCAGCCGGCTCTGTCTCTCGCGATCCAGAAGCTGGAGGAAGAATTGGGCCTTAAGATATTCGAGCGCGGGAAAAGCGACATCACCATTACGCCCGTCGGCACCGCCATTGTCGAGCAGGCGCAGCGCGTGCTTGAAGAGGCCGAACGCATCCGTGAGATCGCGGCCCAGGGCAAGAACCAGCTCGCCGCACCTTTGCGCATCGGCATCATCCACAGCGTCGGCCCGTATCTGCTGCCGGACCTGATCCCCGCGCTGAAAAAGGTTGCGCCGCACATGCCGCTGGAGGTGGAGGAGAACATCACCGCCAATCTGGACAACCTGCTGCGCAACGGCAAGCTGGATGTCATCATCATCGCACTGCCATTTGGCGATACCGGCATCCTCACCCACCCTTTGTATGACGAACCGTTCGAGGTGGTCGTCAGCAGCGAGCATCACTGGGCTGACCGGCGCAGCATCAAGGCCGACGAGCTTGCCGGTGAAAAGGTGCTGCTGCTGGATTCGGGACACTGCTTCAGCAACCAGGTGGCCGAAGCGTGTCCCGATCTCAGCCGCAAAGGCACGGATACCCAACACGGCACCTCGCTGGAAACCATACGCAACATGGTCGCCTCCGGCCTGGGCATCACCGTGCTGCCGGCCTCGGCGAACAGTGTGCGCTACCGCAGTCGGCTGCTGAAAGTCATCCCGTTCGCCAAACCGGTGCCAGCGCGGCGCATCGCGCTGGCCTGGCGCAAAAGCTTCGCACGCACACAGGCCATCGAGGCGCTGGCAAAAGCTGTCGCCCAGGCCAAGATCACCGGCATCACCCATCTGCCATGACCCTGCACGATCAACCCTACCGCCAAAATCCGCTCCTGCGCCTGAGCTACAGCCTCATCGCACCGCTTTACGATGCCGTTATCGAGCGCCCGATGCGCAGGGCGCGGCAACAATCGCTGCGTGCACTGCCTACCGATACAAGCAAACGGGTATTGATCAGCGGCGTGGGGACGGGTTTGGATCTGCCCTGGCTACCGGCGCTGCACCATTACACCGCACTCGATTTCAATCCGGCGATGCTGGCGCGAGCCAGACCACGCAGCGAAAAAATGGGCGTGCAGTTCGTGTTTGGCGACAGCATGGCGCTGCCATTCCCGGATGAACATTTCGATCACGTCATCCTGCATCTCATCGTCGCCGTGGTACCGGAACCGCAACGCTGCCTGAGTGAGACAATGCGAGTGCTAAAACCCTGCGGCACGGTCATCCTGTTCGATAAATTCCTGCAACCGCAACAACGCGCCCCTCTGCGGCGACTGTTCAACGTGGTGACCCGCCGTTTTGCCACACGCATGGATGTCGTATTCGAGGAAGTATTGAGCAGCACCCCTGAACTTGAAGTGATCAGCGATACGCCTATGCTTGGAAGCGGGTGGTTTCGCGGGATTCTGTTAAGGAAATCGGCTAATCAATCTTTGAAATAATTATTTAGTTATTTGATAGTAAAGGAAATTTTAATTTTTCAACCAGTCGCCCAGTTACAGGCTGTGAGTTGCAGAACTAATCCCTGAATCACGGGTCTGACATGATGCCCGGTTCATGCGGGCGAAAGACGATGTCTTACTTAGACGTTGATTTATAAAGGAGATTGTGAATGAGCGACAAAAGCACTGGCAAAACTTTCCAAGCCGACACTGGGTTCAAGATCGCATTTGGCTGGCTTACAGCTGCAGCCGTATCGATTGCCAGTTGGGCTGGTCTCGCTTAAAGTCTACTTTATCTAGACTGGTTTTTACTTCGGAAGGCGGTTCAAACCGCCTTCCGGTATTTTGACTACTCAATACCAAAACATAAAATGAACGAAATACTGCAACTCCTGAAAACACGCGGCGAACGTTTGGATTCCGAAATCGCCGAGGCCACCGGAATTTCACTCGCCAAAGTTCGCGCCCATGTATCCGAGCTCACTGCGCGGGGCGAGGTGATGTCATGCCATTCGACCCGTTATGAGAAGGGCAAGAAGATCGAGGGAATCAGATGCCGGGTAGCCGGATATATTCCACCGGCAGCGCCGGGCAGAAAATCAAAGGCCCAACTGAAGTTGTCTTGATTCCGGGTTGTCCACGCGATCTTATTTGAACAGGCATGGGACGTCGCAATCACTACCATGTCTACGTGATTGAGTTGTCGAAAGACGTGCTTTACGAAGGCCGGTTCAGGAAATCCAATCCCGGCTATATCACGGGCAAGCCGTGTGTTTATGTCGGAATGACGGGACTGGATCCGGACATTCGCTTCGACAAACACAAGGCAGGCATCCAGTCCAACCGATATGTAATGAAATTCGGATTGCGGTTGTTGCCCGAACTTTACGAAATCTACAATCCGATGCCCTATGAGGCAGCGTGCGATCTGGAAGTGGAGCTGGCAATCGACCTGCGCGAATCGGGATATGGTGTTTGGCAGGCATGATACGCAACATGGAAATGCTGCTGTAAACTTCACTGAACGATATCCGGAGAAATCTCAGCATGGCATTCAACTTCAAGACGGCAATTGCGTGCATGTTGCTGTCTGCAGTTCCTCCCATTGCCTGGTGCGGGGAACTGGAAGGTTTGTGGCAGGAATTTGACGACCGTACGGGAAATCTTGAAGCCCTGATACGCATCAAGCATCTAAGCGACAACACCTATGAGGGGAACATAGAAAAAATAATTCCCGATAAACCCGAGAACGCCGCAATGCTCTGCTCTGCCTGCACCGGCAGTTTATACAATCAGCCGCTCTTGGGGATGCGCATATTGTCCGGCATGAAGCGCAAGGATGAACTCACTTTTGAAGGAGGCACCGTCCTCGACCCCGATGAAGGGAAGATCTACCGCTGCCGCATCCGGCTCTCGGAAGACGGCAAGACGATAGAGGTAACTGGTTATGTCGGTTTGGCCTGGTTGGGACAATCCGAGATATGGAAGCGCGCCGACTAGACATTACAAGGATATATCCAGTGAAATCAAAATTTGCTGTTTTCATTTTGCTCACCCTTGCCTGCTTTGGGGCATTTGCTTCCGGCGCACCCTGGTACAAATGGATAAACAGGGCAGATAGAACGATACTGTGCGCGCAAATTTCCCCCGGCAACACTTGGGTAAAGTACCAAGGTCCCTTCATGGAATCGCAATGCAAGAAACCCGGCAATCCACAGTAATGTATTGACGCTAGCCACGAATTTCAAATAGCCGTTCAGCATCGTTTTTTCGCTCGGATTAAAGTGTTGCCCGAGGCTCAGCTTTCGGCGATGATGGGGAAATCAACGCTATGATGATCGCCCGAAAATATCTCTACCTGATCGCCCTGGCCCGCGAGAAACATTTCGGTCGGGCTGCGCTTGCTTGTCATATTTCCCCCTCTACTCTTTCAGCCGCGATCAGCGACCTTGAAGCCGAACTCGGCGTCGCCGTGGTCGAGCGCGGCAAACAATTCACCGGACTTACCCCCGAAGGTCAATGCGTCGTCGACCATGCACATCGCATGGTTGCCGGAGAAGAAGGTTTGAGGCAGGAATTGGCCAGCCTGCGCAATGGGCTCAGCGGGCACCTGCGTCTGGGTGTGATCCCCACGGCGCTGACCGTGGTCGCTTCGCTCACTTCCGCTTTCTCACGCCGTCACCCGTTGGTAACAATCGATGTCTTGTCGCTTTCCACCAGCGAAATCCTGTCGCGACTGCAGGATTTCGAAATCGATGCCGGCATCGTCTATGTCGAATCCGGCCTGGCAGCGCGCCAGTTACTCACCATTCCCTTGTGGAATGAGAATCACGTCTTATTGACTCCGTCAGGCGGCCCTTTCGAAGGTCGCGACAGCGTGACCTGGATTGAGGCTGTGCAAGTACCGCTGTGCCTGCTCACTCCCGACATGCAAAACCGCAAGACCATCGATGCTGTTTTTGCCCAGCTCGGCTGCACGATACAGCCCACGCTGGAATCGAACTCCCTCATCAGCATGCTGGCACATGTCTGTTCCGGTGCCTGGTCGGCCATCTTGCCGCACAGCGTGCTTGATCTGATCGGCGTACCGGCAGGAGTACAAGTGCTGCCGCTGACCGAACCCGCCGTGGCATGGGCGACCGGGTTGGTCGTGCCACAGCGTGAACCGCGTTCGCCGATGACGGAAGCCTTGCTTGTGGAAGCTCATAGCCTCAACGATTCGTTCGCCAAAGACGAATAGGCGTTCGGTATTTCCCGCTTTCAACTCCCAACCGATTGTCGTAGTTTCAACTATGGAGAGATAATCCAAATCGCCCGTCACCAGCAACACTGTTCCACATACTGGTAAGGCGGATTTTTTTTAAATGACTGAGGAGAATACATGGCGAACGCACTTGCTTCAGGAGCACCCGCGACACCCGGTTTTTTAGACAGAGAAAGCACTATCGCCAAGCCCGGCTTCAATCGCTGGCTGGTTCCACCCGCCGCCCTTGCCATCCACCTGTGCATCGGTATGGCTTACGGCTTCTCGGTGTTCTGGTTGCCGTTGTCCAAGGCAATAGGCATTACACAGCCTGTCGTTTGTCCGTCGGACATGGGATTTTTCGCACAAATGGTCGCGACATCCTGCGACTGGAAGATCTCCATGCTGGGCTGGATGTTCACGCTGTTCTTTGTATTCCTCGGTTCCTCTGCGGCGATCTGGGGCGGCTGGCTTGAACACGCCGGCCCGCGCAAGGCGGGTGTCGTGGCCGCCTTCTGCTGGAGCGGCGGTCTGGTGATCTCTGCACTGGGTGTCTACATGCACCAGATATGGATGCTCTGGCTGGGCTCGGGCGTCATCGGCGGCATCGGCCTCGGCCTGGGATATATCTCGCCGGTATCGACCCTGATCAAATGGTTCCCGGACAGGCGCGGTATGGCGACCGGCATGGCGATCATGGGCTTCGGCGGCGGCGCGATGATCGGCGCCCCACTGGCCGACAAGCTGATGAAATATTTCGCCACTCCCGCCTCGGTCGGCGTGTGGGAGACTTTCCTGACACTGGCAGTGATCTATTTCATATTCATGATGATCGGCGCGCTCGGCTATCGCGTCCCCGACCATGACTGGAAGCCTGCCGGCTGGCAGCCTCCCGCAGAAGCTTCCAAGGGCATGATCACCGACCGCCATGTGCATCTCGACGTGGCCTGGAAAACACCGCAGTTCTGGCTTATCTGGGGGGTACTCACACTGAATGTGACTGCAGGTATCGGCATCATCGGCATGGCATCGCCCATGTTGCAGGAAGTCTTTGCCGGAAAACTGATCGGCGTCGATCTCGCATTCAACGACCTCAATCCTGCACAAAAAGGTCAGATCGCTGCCATCGCTGCCGGCTTCACCGGCCTGCTTTCTCTGTTCAACATCGGCGGTCGTTTCTTCTGGGCATCGCTCTCGGACAAGCTTGGACGCAAGATGACCTATTCGATCTTTTTCCTTCTCGGTTGCGCGTTGTACGCGTCAGTCCCGAGCCTGGCATCTGCGGGCAGCCTGGCTTTGTTCGTTGCCGCCTTCTGCGTCATCCTGTCCATGTATGGCGGCGGTTTCGCCACCGTGCCCGCCTATCTCGCCGACATGTTCGGCACCAAGATGGTCGGCGCCATTCACGGTCGTCTGCTGACCGCCTGGGCAACAGCCGGTGTGCTCGGCCCGGTGCTGGTGAACTACATCCGTGAATACCAGCTCGATCACGGCGTGGCCCGTGCCGATGCCTACACCATCACCATGTATGTCCTCGCCGGACTTCTGGTGCTGGGTTTCATCTGCAACTGGCTGGTCAAGTCGGTAGCCGAACAACACTACATGACGGAAGAACAATTGAAGGAAGAAAACAAGCTTGCCAACGACACCCACCAGCATTTCGTTGCGGACGTCGGCGCTTTGACCCAGGAAGCAAGCCACAGCTGGAAGGTTGCGCTGGCATGGCTGGCGGTATGGATACCGCTCGGCTGGGGTATCTGGATGACGTTGCAGAAGACGCTCATTCTGTTCAAGTAATAGCGCGTGCAATGAGCCTGATCGCAAAACTCAGCGGGGATGGGGCAGCAATACCGCCCCGTCCGGACAGTGTCAGCATCGTCAAGGCCTGGGTCGGATCGCTGCTTGCGATCGGCGCAGTAGGTCTGGCCGCAAGCAGCATGCAACTCGCCCTGGTACTCGGCTCCTTCGGGGCGTCTTGCGTGCTGGTCTTCGGCTATCCGGACCTGCCCTTCAGCCAGCCGCGAAATGTATTTTTTGGACACATTCTGTCGTCGGCAACAGGGTTGCTGTTCCTGACCGTCTTCGGCCCGCATTGGTGGGCGATGGCATTGGCAACCGCAACAGCCGTGGCTTTGATGATGGCAACACGCACGACGCATCCTCCGGCGGGGTCGAATCCCGTGATCGTTTTCCTGACGCAACCGGGCTGGAACTTTGTTCTGTTTCCCACTGCCTTAGGTGTAGTCATCCTGTTGCTGGCGGCATTGGTCTACAACAACGTCTCTCGTAAAAGTCGCTACCCAAAATACTGGTAGCCTGGAACTATCCCCATGATCACCAAATTGAATGCCATCTTCGGCAAGCATCAGCATCAAGCGGGTTCTCTGCTGCCCATCCTGCACGACGTCCAGCACGAGCTGGGTTATGTGCCGGATGAAGCGGTTCCACTGATCGCAAAAGAACTCAATCTGTCGCGTGCCGAAGTGCACGGCGTCATCACCTATTACCATCACTTCCGCCGCACACCGCCGCCCAGGCATGTGGTGCACGTGTGCTGCGCCGAAGCCTGCCAGGCGAACGGCAGCGAAGCGCTGGCCGAGCATGCTGCGGCGCGCCTGCAGCACGGCGATATTTCAATGGAGCCGGTCTATTGCCTGGGGCTGTGCTCGATCGGCCCTGCCGTCCAGATCGACGAGACGACGCTGCATGCGCGCGTGACGCCGGAGAAGTTCGACTCGCTGGTAGCCGCGTTGGGAGAACGCTCATGAGCATCACCGTTTACGTTCCCGGCGATGCGGCTGCGCTGGCGCTCGGTGCCGACGACGTTGCTGCTGCCATCACGATCGCTGCGGCAAAACGCGGCACGAAAATCAATCTCGTACGCAACGGATCGCGCGGCCTGTTCTGGCTGGAGCCGCTCGTTGAAGTTGCCACGCCACAGGGCCGCATCGCCTACGGACCGGTGACGGTGAACGATGTGCCCGGCCTGTTCGTTGCCGACTTCATTTCAGGCGGCAAACATCCGTTGCGCTTGGGCAACATCGAAACCGTCCCCTATCTTGCCCGGCAACAACGCGTCACCATGCGTCGTGTCGGCGTGATTGATCCGCGTTCGCTGGAAGATTATCTGGCGCACGGCGGCGGGCGAGGCCTCGCCCTCGCCCGTACATTGGCGCCCGCTGCCATCGTACAACAGGTCACCGATTCCGGTTTGCGCGGACGCGGCGGCGCCGCCTTTCCCACGGGCATCAAATGGAAGACCGTGCTCGATACGAAGTCTGCGCAGAAATACATCGTGTGCAACGCAGACGAAGGCGACTCGGGTACCTTCTCCGACCGCATGCTGATGGAAGGCGACCCGTACTGCCTGATCGAGGGTATGGCGATCGCCGGTCTCGCGGTCGGCGCAACACACGGGTACATCTACGTGCGTTCTGAATATCCGCATGCCATCGCAGCATTGAATGCCGCACTGCAGGCCGCGGGCGACTGGCTGGGTGATTTCCATATCGAAGTGCGCAAGGGTGCAGGTGCCTACGTTTGCGGCGAGGAAACGGCGCTGCTGGAAAGCATCGAGGGCAAACGCGGCATCGTGCGCAGCAAGCCGCCGTTGCCCGCGATCTCCGGCCTGTTCGGGCAGCCGACCGTCATCAACAACGTCATCACCTTCGCCAGCGTGCCGGACATGCTGGCGCAAGGCGCTGCCTCCTATCGCGACCTGGGTGTGGGCCGTTCGCGCGGCACGTTGCCGTTCCAGCTCGCGGGCAATATCAAGTTCGGCGGTCTGATTGAAGTGCCGTTCGGATGTACGCTGCGCGAACTGCTGTACGACTACGGTGGCGGTTCGCGTTCCGGCCGCCCGCTGCGCGCGGTGCAGGTCGGCGGCCCGCTCGGCGCCTACCTGCCCGAGTCGCAGTTCGACACGGTGCTCGACTATGAAGCCTTCGCGGCCATCGGCGCCGTGCTCGGCCACGGCGGCATCGTTGCCTTCGACGACACCGTGGATATGGCCAAACAGGCCCGCTATGCCATGAAGTTCTGCGCGCTCGAATCCTGCGGAAAATGCACACCCTGCCGCATCGGCTCGACACGCGGCGTGGAGGTCATCGACCGCATACGCACCGGTGCATCCGAACAGATTCCGTTATTGCGCGACCTGTGCGACACCATGGCACTCGGCTCGTTATGCGCCATGGGCGGCATGACGCCTTACCCGGTGCTGTCCGCACTCAATCATTTTCCGGAGGATTTCCAATGAACGACCTCGATTACGGTACTCCCGCGGTGATCGCCGACCGCGAAGTCACCTTGAACATTGACGGCATTGCGGTGAGCGTGCCTGCCGGCACTTCGATCATGCGTGCCGCCGTACAGGCCGGCATGATGATTCCCAAGCTATGTGCAACGGATTCACTGGCGCCATTCGGCTCATGCCGCTTATGCCTGGTCGAGATAGAAGGTCGGCGCGGCTACCCGTCTTCGTGCACGACGCCTGTGGAAGCCGGCATGAAAGTGCGTACCCAATCGGCGAAACTCGCCGATCTGCGGCGCAATGTGATGGAACTGTATATTTCGGACCACCCGCTCGACTGCCTGACCTGTGCCGCCAACGGCAACTGCGAACTGCAGACCGCCGCGGGCCAGGTCGGATTGCGCGAGGTGCGCTACGGTATGGCGGGAGCCAACCATTTTACGGATGCGAAGAAGGACGAATCCAACCCCTATTTCACCTTCGATCCGGGCAAATGCATCGTGTGCAACCGTTGCGTGCGCGCCTGCGAGGAAACGCAGGGCACGTTTGCGCTGACCATTTCCGGCCGCGGCTTCGAATCGCGCGTCTCGGCGAGCCAAAGCCAGGACTTCATGGATTCCGAATGCGTCTCCTGCGGCGCCTGCGTCAATGCCTGCCCGACGGCAACACTGATCGAAAAAACGGTAATCGAGAAAGGCCAGGCCGAACACTCGGTCCTGACGACCTGCGCCTATTGCGGCGTCGGCTGCGGCTTCAAGGCGGAAATGAAAGGCAGCGAGGTTGTGCGCATGGTGCCGTGGAAAGACGGACAGGCCAACGAGGGTCATGCCTGCGTCAAGGGCCGTTTCGCCTGGGGTTACGCGACACATCCCGACCGCATCACCAAACCGATGATACGCGCGAAGATCAGCGACCCATGGCGTGAGGTGTCCTGGGACGAAGCCATCGCCTATACCGCCCGCGAATTGCGCCGTGTGCAGGAAAAACACGGCAAGAATTCGATCGGTGCGCTGGTGTCCAGCCGCTGCACCAACGAGGAAGATTATCTGGTGCAAAAGCTGGTGCGCACCGCCTTCGGCAACAACAATGTGGATACCTGCGCACGCGTCTGCCACTCGCCGACCGGCTACGGCCTCAAGCAAACCTTGGGCGAATCGGCCGGCACGCAAACCTTCAAATCGGTCGAGAAGTCCGACGTGATCCTGATCATCGGCGCCAACCCGACTGACGGCCACCCGGTGTTTGCGTCCCGCCTGAAACGTCGCGTGCGCGAAGGCGCGAAGCTGATCATCGTCGACCCGCGCAATATCGATCTGGTGAACGGCCCCCACGTTCGCGCCAGCCATCACCTGAAACTCCGGCCCGGCACCAACGTTGCAGTGCTCACCGCACTGGCGCATGTGATCGTGAACGAAGGGCTGCTCGCGGAGAGCTTCATCGCCGAACGTTGCGAGACTCAGGCCTTCGCCGATTGGAGAGAGTTTGTCGCGCGACCGGCCAATTCGCCCGAAGCGCTGGAGGCGGCTACCGGCGTGCCTGCCGCCGAAGTGCGCGCGGCAGCACGTTTGTATGCGACCGGCGGCAACGCTGCCATCTATTACGGCCTCGGTGTCACCGAGCATTCACAGGGTTCCACTGCCGTGATCGCCATCGCCAACCTCGCGATGGCCACCGGCAATGTCGGACGCGAGGGCGTGGGTGTGAACCCGCTGCGCGGACAGAACAATGTGCAAGGCTCCTGCGACATGGGCAGCTTCCCGCACGAGTTGCCCGGCTACCGCCATGTATCCGACAGCATCACGCGCGGACTGTTTGAAGATGCGTGGAATGTCACCATCCAGTCCGAACCCGGCTTGCGTATTCCCAACATGTTCGAAGCTGCGCTCGACGGAAGCTTCCTCGGACTTTATTGCCAAGGCGAAGATCCGGCGCAATCCGACCCGAACACGCAACACGTGCAGGCCGCGCTGAGTGCCATGGAGTTCGTTGTAGTGCAGGATATCTTCCTCAACGAGACGGCCAAGTTTGCGCATGTGTTCCTGCCGGGTTCTTCCTTCCTGGAAAAGGACGGCACTTTCACCAATGCCGAGCGGCGCATCTCGCGCGTGCGCGGGGTGATGCCGCCGCTGGCAGGCAAAGCCGACTGGGAAGTGACGATGGCGCTGTCCAACGCGCTGGGCTACCCGATGCACTACGACCATCCGTCGCAGATCATGGACGAAATCGCGCGCCTGACGCCGACTTTTGCCGGGGTCAGCTTCGACAAGATCGATCGTCTGGGCAGCCTGCAGTGGCCGTGCAACGACGAGGCTCCGGACGGCACACCCACCATGCACGTGGATCATTTTGTGCGCGGCAAAGGGCGCTTCCTCATCACGCAGTACGTGCCGACCGACGAGAAGGTGACGCGCAAATACCCGCTGCTGTTGACGACGGGCCGCGTGCTCTCGCAATACAACGTCGGCGCGCAAACGCGGCGTACCAGGAACGTGCATTTCTATGACGAGGACAGGCTGGAGATTCATCCGCACGATGCGGAGGAACGCGGCATTGCCGACGGCGACTGGGTAGGCGTGCAGTCGCGCGCGGGCGATACGGTTTTGCGTGCCACGATCACCGAGCGGGTGCAGCCCGGCGTCGTTTACACGACCTTCCACTTCCCGGAATCCGGTGCCAACGTGATCACGACCGACAACTCGGACTGGGCCACCAACTGCCCCGAGTACAAGGTGACGGCGGTGGAATTGGTGCGGGTCGACCAACCGTCCGAATGGCAGTTGCGCAATGCCCGGCATGACAAGGAGCAGCGCCGGTTGCTGGCCGACGCCACCGCAAAATGATCGTTCTCGAAAACATGCCGGCGAAAACACAGCTGACGGTTCAGCGTACCGGAAGTGCTTCCCAAGTCGACACCGTGGCAGAAGAAGTACCGGTGGCCCTGGAGTACAACGGTATTTCGCACACGGTGATGCTGGCCACACCCGCCGACCTCAAGGACTTCGCACTTGGCTTCAGCCTGACTGAAGGCATCGTGGAACGGCGCAGTGAAGTGTTCGACATCGAGATCGAGGAAGCGGAAGAAGGAATCACCCTGCATCTGGAGATCGCGGGCGGCGCCTTCGCCCGCCTCAAGGAACGCCGCCGCAGCCTGGCCGGGCGCACGGGCTGCGGTTTGTGTGGTGCGGAAAGCCTGACCCAGGTCATGCGCGATCTGCCGCCCGTAGCTGATAGCACCCCCTTTCCTCTCGCCGCGCTGCATGAAGGTATGCGCCGCTTGCCGGCTCAACAGCAATTGCAGCAGACGACAGGTGCCGTGCATGCCGCCTGCCATGTCTCTGCCGACGGCAGCATCAGCCAGGTGCGCGAGGATGTCGGCCGCCACAATGCGCTGGACAAGACACTGGGCGCGCTGGCAGGTATCGATGCAGTTCCCGAAGGAGCTTTGCTCATCACCAGCCGCGCCAGTTTCGAGATGGTGCAGAAATCTGCAGCGATGGGCTATGGCATCCTCGCTGCCGTTTCGGCACCGACCGCGGCTGCAATACGCCTGGCAGACAAGCTCAATCTCACTCTGGTCGGCTTTTTACGCGGCGCCAACTGCTCGATCTATACTCACGCAAAACGCCTGCAAGGAAGCAATCTATGAATATTCCCAACCTGATCAAGATGGCCAACCAGATCGGCGCTTTCTTCGAAGCCATGCCCAACCATGAACAGGCGGTAAAAGATATTGCCGCACATATCCAGAGAAGCTGGGACCCGCGCATGCGCGCGGCAATGCTCCAGCATATCGGTGATGCCGGCGATGTGGAGCTGTCACCGATGGTGCGGGAAGCTTTCCTGCTGGTAAAGAAGGCCGGCTGACGTTCGACTTATGGGAGCAATGGCCGTGAATGACATACAAGACACATTCGGCAGGAAAGTAAAATACCTGCGTTTGTCGGTGACCGACCGCTGCGATTTTCGCTGCACGTATTGCATGTCCGAGAAGATGGAATTCCTCCCGCGCAGCGAAATACTGTCGCTGGAAGAGTGCCTGCAAGTCGCCAAGACTTTCGTCGGGCTGGGAGTCGACAAGATCCGCCTCACCGGCGGCGAACCGCTGACGCGAAAAGACCTGCCATGGCTGGCCTCGCGCATACGCGAGCTTGCCGGGTTGCGCGAATTGACGATCACAACCAACGGCTCGCAGTTGGCGAAGTTTGCGCAACCGTTGGTGCAAGCGGGAATAGACCGCGTCAATATCAGTCTGGACAGCCTGGAGCCGGACACCTTCCACCGCATCACGAGGACCGGGAATCTGCCCCAGGTATTGGCGGGGATCGACGCGGCGATAGAGGCTTGGGGACCGCGTCACGTCAAACTGAATACCGTGCTGATCCGCGATATCAATCATCTCCAGGCGAATGACCTGGTCCGGTTCGCATTGGCACGCGGCATAGACATCAGCTTCATCGAACAGATGCCGCTTGGCGAGACCGGCTATCACCATGCCGATTCCTACTACAGCAACACCGAAATGCTGGAGCAGGTGAAGCAGCATTTCGAGGTTTTTCCCAGCGTCGAAAGCACGGGCGGTCCGGCACGCTATTGGCGCGTATCGGGTCACGAATCGCGCATCGGCTTCATCTCGCCGCACTCGCACAACTTTTGTGCGGACTGCAACCGGATGCGCGTGACTGCCCGTGGTGAATTGTTTCCCTGTCTCGGCAACGAGGGCATGGTGGACTTGCTGCCCGCGGTGCGGGCGGGTGACGAAGGCCGCGTGCGCGATCTGATCGCCCAGGCCGCCGGGCTCAAACCCAAGGCCCATACCTTCGATCTGACCCAGCCCGCATCCAGCATCGTGCGTTTCATGTCGCGTACCGGCGGATGACGCCCGGTCTGTAGCGGCATCCAGTCCTTTCCTGCAAGTCCCCAATCTGTGCATCAGCGCACAGAGCGCACTCTGTCCAAGTGCGAAGATTCTTTCTGGGGTACCGGTGAACAAGCCGTTCAGGCGCCGGTCCCACCAGAGTACGAAATATTCGCAAGCACACATACCAACAGGAGTTTATATGACCGACAAAAGATTATTTGTGGAACGCCGCCCCGAGGGTGACTATGCAGTCAGGAAATCAAATTCGGAACGTGCCAGCGATGTTTTGCCCACGCAGGCTGAAGCAATCAAACGTGCCAAGGAACTGAATCCCGGCGCCGCGCCCGTGGTTGAACGCGTTCGCAATACGCCAGGCGGAAAACCGGATCAGTGGCGCAAGGCATAGCATCGTCGCCGTGCCTAAAATTGGCCGTGGTTGTTAGCTATTGATCCGTCGGCAATAGCAATAGACGAATTTCTGGACCTTGCCCGCCGGCGTGTGATGCTCTTCCTTCTGGTGTTTCAGCAGGGTGAACGCATCGCCGAACTGATCGTGCAATTCGTCCGCACGGTAGCGCATCACTGGTAGGCCGCTGCATTGCTGCGGCCCGTCCTCTGCGAACGTGGCAACGATGACATGCCCTCCGGGCTTGACCGCATTGAACACGGTGCGCACGTAGGCATCGCGTTGCTGCGGTGTTGTCAGGAAGTGGAACACCGCGCGGTCGTGCCAGACATCATAACGTTTGCCGGGCAGGTCGACGTCGGTGATATCCGCCTCGATCCAGCGCACTTTGCTCTCCTGCATCCCCAGACGCTGGCGCGCCGCATGCAGCGCTGCAGCAGAAAGATCGAGCACTGTCAGGTCGCGGTATCCCTCTGCCAGCAGGTCATCCACCAGCGTCGAAGCACCTCCGCCGACGTCGATGATGCCGGCATCCTTGTTGGCAGTGGCTGCCTTGATCAGATCCAGCGACAACTGGGCATGAGGCTGGAACCAGCTCACCTCGTCGGTGGCCTTGGTTGTATAGACGGTTTCCCAATGTTCTTTGCCAGCTTGCATAGTGGCCTCCTGTATTTGCTTCACACCCAATCCCTGGGCACCAGATACTTGTCATACAGCTCGGCTTCCGGCGTACCTTTTTCAGGATGCCAGTCATAGCGCCACTTCACCAGCGGCGGCATGGAAAGCAGGATGGATTCGGTACGCCCGTTCGACTGCAGGCCGAAGATGGTGCCGCGGTCGATGACCAGGTTGAACTCGACATAGCGGCCGCGACGATAGAGCTGGAAATCGCGCTCGCGTTCGCCGTAGGGGGTGTCCTTGCGCTTTTCCAGCAACGGCACATAGGCCGACAGGTAGTGGTCGCCAACACTTTGCTGGATCGCGAAGCAGCTGTCAAAATCCGGTTCGCTCAGATCGTCGAAGAAGATGCCGCCGATGCCGCGCGGCTCCCCGCGATGCTTGAGGTAAAAGTAATCGTCGCACCATTTCTTGAAGCGCGGATGCAACGAAGGGTTGAGCGGCGCCAGCGAGTTCTTGCAGATCTGGTGGAAGTGTTTCGCATCTTCCTCGAAACCGTAGTAAGGCGTAAGGTCCATGCCGCCGCCGAACCAGAACACTTTTTCACCGTCGGGCTTGTGCGCCATGAACATGCGCACGTTGGCATGCGAGGTCGGCGCATAAGGATTGCGCGGATGCATCACCAGCGATACGCCCATCGCCTCCCAGCTGCAGCCGGCCAGCTCGGGGCGGTGCGCGGTGGCCGATGCGGGCATCTTGTCGCCCTGCACATGCGAGAACGCCACGCCGCCACGCTCCAGTACATTGCCTTCCTCGATCAGGCAACTGATGCCTTCGCCCTTGCCGATGCCGCCGCTGCCGCTGGCACGCTCCCATTTGTCGCGCAGGAATTTCTTGCCGTCCACTTGTTCCAGGCGTTCGACGATGAGCTCCTGCAGTTCGAGCAGGTATTCTTTGACGGCTGCGCTATCCATGTATTCTCCCGTTTGATGCGTTGTTATTTTCGAATGATTTTACCATCGGCCCATGCGCGAATTGTGGAAGGTTGTTTGCGTTTCCCCACCCGCCCGCGCAATACCCACACTGCTCCACCGAATAAGCGTTGGCATTCGGCATAAGTTTTCGTCGGGCGTTGTCCACTGCGATTGGCACTGGTGGAAACCAGTGCACTGCCTGCGCTGCGGCAGAGCCCCCTGGCAATTGGATGGGCGGTAAGGCGCACGGCCAGCGTGTCATGTTCACCGCGCAACCAGTGCGGGGCGGAATGGCGAGTCGGCATCAGGCAAGTAACGGCTTGCGAGCCATATTGCTGCAACTTGACCTGATCGGCAGGAGCAAGTGGCAACAAGTAGCGTGCAACTTGACGGTAGTGCGATGCGATCAGGATGAGGCCTTTGCGCTGCGGGCGCTGTTTGAGCTTGAGAATGCGCAGCACGGCATTGCGATTGGCCGGATCGCAACCCAAGCCATAGCAGGACTCGGTCGGATAGGCGATGATGCCGCCGCGCTTGAGGTGGGCTTTGAGTCGTCTGGCAGGTATAGCTAATTGGCGCAACTTGTTCCCCCAACCGAGCGTGAGTTGTTGGGGCTTTAGCCCCTTACAACCACGGCCTAACCCTTGCGGATGAAGCCCTCCCCCGGAGGGAGAGGAAACTTGGATTATTTGCGTCCGATGGCGCGATAGCCGATATCCCGCCTCATCTGACAGCCATCGAAGTGGATGGTATCGGCGATGTCATACGCATGCTTCTGCGCCATTTTCACCATATCCCCAAGCGCGACCACACACAGCACCCGTCCTCCGTTGGTGACGACCTTGCCGTCCTGCATGGCCGTGCCGGCATGGAACACATGCGCGTCTTCCAGCTTTTTCGCCCCCTGACCATTGGGAAGCCCCGTGATGACGTCGCCCTTGCGCGGCGTATCGGGATAATTGGCCGCAGCCATCACCACCCCCAGCGCGGTGCGTCGATCCCATTCCGCTTCGACTTTGTCGAGCGTGCCGTCGATGGCGTGCTCGACAATGGCGGAAAAATCGCTCTTCAAACGCAGCATGATGGGTTGCGTTTCGGGATCGCCCATGCGGCAGTTGAATTCCAGAACCTTGAGTCCGCCGTCGGGCGAGATCATCAGGCCCGCATACAGGAATCCGGTGTAGGTGATGCCTTCGCTTTCCATGCCGCGCACCACCGGCTGGATGACTTCGCGCAGCACCTTGGCATGGATGGTCGGCGTGACCACCGGCGCGGGAGAGTATGCGCCCATGCCGCCGGTGTTGGGGCCTTGGTCGTTGTCCTGCAAACGTTTGTGATCCTGGCTGGTCGCCATCGCCAGCACGTTCTTGCCGTCGACCATGACGATGAAGCTGGCCTCTTCGCCTTCCAGGAATTCTTCGATCACCACGCGCGCCCCGGCGTCGCCGAGCTTGTTGTCGGAGAGCATCATGTCGATGGCGTCGAACGCTTCGTCCTTGCTCATCGCCACCACCACGCCTTTGCCTGCTGCGAGGCCGTCCGCCTTGATGACGATGGGTGCGCCGTGCTTCTCGACATAAGCTTTCGCAGCCGCGATATCGCTGAAGGTCTCGAAAAACGCGGTGGGAATGTTGTGGCGCGTCATGAAACGCTTGGCGAAATCCTTTGAGGATTCCAGTTGTGCCGCGGCCTTGGTCGGGCCGAATATCTTGAGCCCTGCCGCACGGAACGCATCGACCACACCCGCCGCCAGCGGCGCTTCCGGACCGACCACGGTGAGCTCGATGTTCTCGCGTTTAGCGAACTCGATAAGATCCGGAATCGCGGTGATCGCGACGTTTTCCACGCCCTCTTCCAGCGCCGTACCCGCATTGCCCGGTGCAACATACACTTTCTGCACCTTGGCGCCCTGCGCCAGACGCCAGGCCAAAGCATGTTCGCGACCACCGTTACCTATTACCAATATCTTCATAACACAACCTCAAATTATCGTAATAGTGGGCTGCATGCCCACAGGGAGTTTATTTTTTGGGATTTTTTTGTCCGCGCTTTCCTGTGTAGGGATTAGTGTTGCCCTTGCTGCTCCAGTTGTCTCTTTGGGTTTTGTTGGCATTAGTTCGATTGTGCGGAGCAACATATTTTCCATCCTTCCTCATGTGCCCACGAACATGCTCTGAAGCTTCGGAGGGAATAGCAAACAATGCCGCCAATAAAATTGTTACGACAATCGAGCCTACAGAACTCATTACTTTTGTTGGCATCGCTAACATCCCTTGAATTTATTAGCGATACATTTTCTGGCAAGTTCTTGCGCTTCAGCAATTTGCTGTGCAGTCATTGAATGCTCCAACAAATCACGTGGTTTACTCAATTCCTGCTGATTTGCGCTATTCGCGTTAGCTATCCCAATATTCATCCACATGTGTGACAAAACATAATCTTGAGAGACACCACGCCCATTTATGTACATCGCCCCGAGACTGTATTGTCCTACTGCGTCACCCTGTTCAGCTGCCAATCGATACCACTTCACAGCCTCTTTGTAATTTTGAGAATCACCTTGCCCAATTTCGTACATATGCCCAAGGTGTGATTGCGCTAATGCATCACCCTGTTCTGCGGCCAACCGATACCATTTCATCGCTTCCTTATAATCTTGAGGAACCCCGCGTCCATATTCATAACAAGACCCAAGCTTGAATTGTGCTGTAGTTTCACCCTGCCCCGCTGCAAGTTGAAACCACTTCACTGCTTCTTTGTAATCTTGAGTTATACCTATGCCATTTAAGTACATCGTGCCGACGTTTATCTGAGCAAATTTATTACCCTGTTCTGCGGCCAATCGGTAATGCTTCATTGCCTCAATATTATCCTGAGGAACACCTTGTCCATTGAGATACACCCCTCCAAGGTAGAATTGCGCGCCATCATCACCTTGTTTTTCTGCCAGTCGAAGCCACTTCAAGGCTTCAGTGTAATTTTGTGGAACACCTTTTCCATCTACATACATTGCCCCAATCAATCCTTGTGCTAAAGCATTCCCATTCTCTGCTAGCTTCCTGAGTAATTTTGCTGCTTTTACATAATCATTTGCACTATAGGCACGTTTTGCATCTGACAACGGGTCAGCAACGGCTTGCCCAATCAATGCAAACAAACACCCACAAACCAACAATAAATGTTTTAGCAAAAGATTCACTTTCATTCTCTCTATCTTTTATTTCCCATGCTTAGGTTCTATTTAAATCGGCAACGTTACGTATACCTGTAAGTACCATGTCGTAAATGGGACTTGTAACTATCAAGTCATGAATAGTCATTAAATCTTTCTCGTGGCTCAAAACTTTTAACTACCATCGACAGACTGAATCACCAGTTCTAAACGCTAGGGTTTCAGTTGTATATTGTGCCTCGTTGTAATCTACATCAACCAACCGGAGATCAAACCATGAACCCATGTAAATGCATTAAGCAGACATTGCAACGGGTAGGCATTGTGCGACGCAAAAAAAGCAACTCAGACTTCTCCTCATTTATGGTCACTACACTACTTACGCGCAAGCAACTTCTAATTGAAGAGTGTGTAAAACAAGATGTCTCAATCAATATTGACGACCCGTCTGAGCAGTCTTCTGGCCCCTATTCAATTTTTAGTTGTATCGCATCTGAGGCTGAACTAGAAAGTCGTTTGAATGCCAAAAAAGAAACTATTCTTTCCAGACACGCAAACTTCATTGCGCTCTCTGCTCTCATTGTTTCAGCTGTTGCTCTCGTCAGGCCTTTCCTATGAGACACCAAAGGAAGGTTGAAAAGCGTAGCCCTTTCGCCCATATTTAATGCCTGAAGTGACGGAAGCCAGTAACCACCATCGCAATCCCATGCTCGTCGGCGGCGGCGATGACTTCCTCGTCGCGCATCGAACCACCGGGCTGGATGACCGCTTTCGCGCCTGCTGTCGCCAGCACGTCCAGACCATCGCGGAACGGGAAGAAGGCATCGGACGCGACAACGGAGCCCGTCAGGCTGAGGCCTGCGTTCTGTGCCTTGATGCTGGCGATGCGTGTGGAATCCACTCGGCTCATCTGCCCCGCACCCACGCCCAGCGTCTGACCGTCCTTGCAGAACACGATGGCATTGGACTTCACATACTTCGCCACGCGCCAGGCGAACAGCAGGTCGGTCAATTGCTCTTTGGTAGGCTGTACCTTGGTCACGACTTTAAGTTGCGACGCCTGCACGTTCAGCACGTCCGGCGTCTGCACCAGCAGGCCGCCGCCGACGCGCTTGAAGTCGAACTGGTTGTGTGCGTTGGACAGCGGCACGGTCAGCACGCGCACGTTCTGCTTCGCGGCAGTCACTTTCAGTGCAGCTTCGGTGGCGCTCGGCGCAATGATGAGTTCGACGAACTGGTTGGTGGTGATCTGCGTGGCACTTTCGGCATCCAGCTCGCGGTTGAAGGCGATGATGCCGCCAAAGGCGGAAGTGCTGTCTGTGGCGTAAGCCAGCTTGTAAGCGTTCAGCGCGGTGTCGGCGATCGCCACGCCGCACGGGTTGGCGTGCTTGACGATGACGCAGGCCGGTTGATCGAAAGTCTTGACCAGTTCCCAGGCCGCATCGGCATCGCCGATGTTGTTGTAACTAAGTTCCTTGCCCTGCAACTGGGTGTAGCCGGAGATGCCGCCCACCAGCGGCACGAGGTCACGGTAGAACGCGGCCTTCTGGTGCGGGTTCTCGCCATAGCGCATTTCCTGCACTTTGGCGAAGTTGAAATTGATCTGTGCCGGGAAGTCACTCTTGCTGCCGTCGCTGTTGATCGCGGTGAGGTAGTTGCTGATCATGCTGTCGTAGGCGGCAGTGTGCGAGAACGCCTTTTTCGCCAGATCGAACTTGGTGGCGGCGGAGACTGCACCCTTGTTGGTCTGCATCTCGGCCAGCACATCGGCGTAGTCGGCCGGATCGGTGACGATGGCGACATGCGCATGGTTCTTGGCGGCGGAGCGCACCATGGCCGGCCCGCCGATGTCGATGTTCTCGATGGCATCTTCGAGCGTGCAGCCGGGCTTGGCGATGGTCGCCGCAAACGGATACAGATTCACCACCACCAGGTCGATGGTCGGAATGTCATGCTTCTTCAACGTGGCGACATGCTCCGGCAGGTCGCGCCGCGCCAGAATGCCGGCGTGCACTTTCGGTTGCAGCGTCTTCACGCGTCCGTCCAGCATTTCCGGAAAGCCGGTGTAGTCGGCCACTTCGGTGACCGGAATGCCGTTGTCGGCGAACAATTTCGCCGTTCCGCCGGTGGAAAGAATCTTTACCCCGAGCTGATGCAAACCGCGGGCGAATTCGAGAACGCCGGACTTGTCCGACACGCTGATGAGTGCTTGTTTGATGGCCATCTGGATTCTTTCGTGGATTATTTGATTCGGTGGTCCTGCATCTTCTTGCGCAAGGTATTGCGATTGATGCCGAGCAATTCGGCGGTGCGCGTCTGGTTGCCACCCGCATGGTGCAACACGGTTTCGATCAGCGGTTTTTCCACGCAACAAAGCACCATGTCGTATACACCGCACGAAGGCTCCTCGCCGTCGAGGTCCTTGAAATAGTCGTTTACTGCCTTGCGCACATGTTTGGCGATGTCGTTCTCGTTAATCCCTATATCTTCAGTCATGCTGCAAGCTCCCCTTCGTAAAGCAGTCGTTCGCTGCTTATTTTTTGTTCTTCAAAAAAATCCGTTACGGCGCCCATCTGTTCGTCCACGCTCTCCAGTTGGTTCATGCGGTGTCGGAACACGGCCGAACCCGGCAAGCCCTTGGTGTACCAGGAGATGTGCTTGCGCGCCACGCGCAGCCCGGTATGCTCGCCGTAAAAATCATAGAGTTCATCAAGATGGCCAATCAGCACAGCCTGTATTTCGCCGACTTGTGGCGAGAGCTGGTGAGTGCCCGTCTGCAGGAAATGCTCGATCTCGCGAAACAGCCAGGGACGGCCTTGTGCGGCACGACCGATCATCACTGCGTCCGCGCCCGTATGTTGCAGCACGAAGCGCGCTTTTTCCGGCGTGGTGATGTCGCCATTGGCGATGACGGGGATATGCACTTCCGCCTTCACCGCGCGGATGGTGTCGTATTCGGCATCGCCGGTATAGGCACAGGCACGGGTACGGCCATGAATGGCCAACGCCTGGATGCCGCTTGATTCGGCAATGCGCGCGATGTTGACCGCATTGCGGTTGGTCTTGTCCCAGCCGGTACGTATCTTCAGGGTGACCGGCACATCCACGGAGCCGACGACGGCTTCCAGAATTTCCGACACCAGTTTTTCGTTCTGCATCAGCGCGGAACCCGCCATGACGTTACAGATCTTCTTGGCCGGACAGCCCATGTTAATGTCGATAATCTGCGCGCCGTGATCCACGTTGTAGCGCGCGGCCTGCGCCAGCATCTTGGGATCGGCACCGACGATCTGCACCGAAATCGGATCGACCTCACCTTCATGGTTGGCGCGGCGCATGGTCTTTTCCGAGCCGTACAGCAGGGAATTGGAAGCCACCATCTCGGACACCGCCATGCCCGCGCCCATGCGCTTGCAAAGCATACGGAACGGCCTGTCCGTCACGCCCGCCATGGGTGCGACAATGAGGTTGTTCTTGAGCTTGTAGCGTCCGATTTGCATGATGATTTCCAAAGGGGGCGGCGATTATAAATTAATCAACCTGCCCATGCTATGATGCTCAAAGATTTTTCTGCAGGATATGAAGTTTCGGCATGGAATTCGATATCGTTATCATCGGCGGTGGATTGGTAGGCGCAAGTCTTGCTGCCGCGCTCAAAAACAGCGGACTGCGACTGGCATTGATTGAAGGCCAGCCCTTGCCCGGGATCGATTCCGGGTGGGATAG
This sequence comes from Sideroxydans sp. CL21, assembly GCF_902459525.1. NCBI lineage: Bacteria > Pseudomonadati > Pseudomonadota > Betaproteobacteria > Nitrosomonadales > Gallionellaceae > Sideroxydans > Sideroxydans sp. CL21. Next base: position 215,950 of record NZ_LR699166.1, on the reverse strand, counting down.
CCGCATATACGCTTTCACCCCTGGCAATGTGGGTTTTCTCAAGGAATGCGGCGCCTGGCAGCGACTGGACATGTCGCGCGTGCAACAGGTGGAAGAAATGCGCGTGTTCGGCGATACCGGATCCAGGCTGAATTTCAGCGCCTATGAGATCGGCGCACCGGAACTGGCCTTCATCATGGAAAGCCGATTGTTACAGCATGCCCTGTGGGAAGACTTGAGTAAACAGGACAACCTGACCCTGCTGCAGCCCGCTCAATGCGCGGAAATGTCGTTGTTGGAAGAGGCTGCCCTTCTGAAATTGAAGGATGGCCGCGAAATTCGCGCCAGGCTCATCGTCGGTGCGGATGGGCGCGATTCCTGGGCGCGCCATCAGGCCGTCATGCCGGAAGTCGCCACGCCTTATCATCAGCACGGAGTGGTCGCCAACTTCGGTATCGGCAAAGCGCATCGCGGTATCGCTTATCAGTGGTTTAAGCCGGAAAGTATCCTCGCGCTGCTGCCATTGCCGGGCAAGCGCATCTCCATCGTCTGGTCGGTCAGCCCGGAGCAATCTGCAGAGCTGTTGGCACTCACTCAGGAAGAGTTTTGCGCCCGCGTATCTACCGCATCCGATCATACGCTGGGCGAGTTGCAAGTCATCACTCCGCCCGCAGCCTTTGCCCTGCGTGTATTGAATCTGGCACATCTCACCAAACCGCGTCTGGCACTGATCGGTGATGCCGCGCATAATGTGCATCCGCTCTCGGGACAGGGCGTTAACCTCGGCCTGCGCGATGTGCGAGAACTGGTGAAGGTGTTATCGCAACGCGGCACTCTGGATTGCGGTGACCTGAGTCTGCTGCGCCGGTACGAAAAAGCACGTCAGGGTGACATCATGTCCATGCAACTCACCACGGATACGCTGAAAAATCTGTTCGTCAACGCCAATCCGCTGCTGCGCACCCTGCGCAACGCCGGACTCTCCGCGACCAACAGCATTTCACCCTTGAAGAAAATGCTGGTACGCCACGCCCTCAACTGATTTTTTAGGATCTTGCAAATGTTCAAAATTCTGATTTTATTGTTGTTATCTGTTTCCCTGGCGCACGCCGCCGAAACCGACAAGACCGCTGCCACCATCAAAAATACCCTGGAAAAGAACTACGAGCAGCTCATTGGTCCGATCAGTCAGGTCAACAAGTCGCCCATCCCGGGCTTGTATGAAGTGATCACCGGTGACCACATTTTCTACACCGACAAGGCCGCTCAGTACCTCATCGACGGCAGCATGTTCGATTTGAAAGCGCGGCGCAACCTGACCGAAGAACGCGCGCGAGTCTTGTTCGCCGTGGACTTCAGCAAATTGCCGCTTGATCTAGCGGTAAAAAGGGTAAAGGGCAACGGTAGCCGCAAAATGGCCTATTTTGCCGACCCGAACTGCGGCTACTGCAAGAAGCTGGAGCATGAATTGCAGAGTGTCAGCGATGTCACTCTGTACTTGTTCCTTTATCCCATCTTCGACGGTTCTGCGGAAAAGGTCCAGAATATCTGGTGCAGTGCCGACAGGGCCAAGACTTGGGAAGACCTGATGTTGAATGGAGTACAGCCCCCCGCTGTTGCCAAGTGCGACACCCCAACAGCCAAGGTCATGGCATTAGGCAGGAATCTCAAGGTGAATGGCACGCCCGCATTGATTTTCGCCAATGGTGTGATCAATCCCGGCTATATGCCCGCCGCCGAACTGGAAAAAGCCTTGGATAGCAACAGCAAATGATTGTGCGTTATCTGCCCAGATATCTTGCAACTTTGAGTATCACTTTCTGGGTGGGCGGCATGTGGATGCTCGGCTATGTGGCCGTGCCGACACTCTTCAGGATACTGCCCGATCGCCAGCTCGCCGGTATTGTGGCAGGCCATTTATTTACCTCGCTGGCTTATGTCGGCATGGCCTGTGCGTTGTATCTGCTCGTCTATCAACTCAAGCAGTTCGGGCATGCGGCGTTGCATCGTGCAACTTTCCGCATCATCGGCATGATGTTGCTGCTCGTTCTGATCGGGCAATTCGTCCTGCAGCCGATCCTCGCCGATCTCAAGGCCCGTGCATTTCCTCTCGACGTGATGAGTAGCTTTTTTGCATCCCAGTTCACGACCTGGCACGCTGTGTCCGGCATTCTCTATTTGATTCAGAGTTTGCTCGGCATCGCACTGGTGCTTGTTTCAAGAAGCGAATAACCCTGCTGATCCGGTATCCATGCCGTTTGAATATTGACGCAACTATCGTGTCGGGTTAGCTTGTGCGCTATTAAACGGGGAATAGCATGCTAAAGAATCTGCATCGTGAAATTTATCCTGCCGGCGAGATCATTTTCAAGGAAGGCGATTTGGGGGACGGTGCATATATCATCGAAGAAGGATGCGTCGAGGTCAGCGTCAGCAGCACACAGCGGTCTCGTATCGGAAAAGGCGAACTGTTCGGCGAGATCGCGCTGATCGACCAGCAACCGCGCACTGCCACCGTTCATGCTATTGAGCACACCGTGCTCATCCCCATTCCGCGCCTACTGGTGAAGGAACTGCTGGAAAAAACCGACCCTGTAGTGCGTCATTTGCTGATGACTATTCTTGAACGCTACCGCTCCACGCGCAACCAACCCGCTTTTGACCCGTCGCGCTCTACCGTTTTCAAGCGCGATGCCACGCGCGGAATCGCCACACAGCAATTGCGCCTGGCGCACGATATTGCCGAGGCATTGCGAGAAAAGCAGTTTGAAATGTTCTATCAGCCGATTTGCGATCTCTCCAGTGGTCGCATGGCCGGATTTGAAGCACTGATCCGCTGGCATCATCCGGTCGACGGTTTGATCTCTCCGATGGATTTTTTGTGGGTGGCTGAACAGACCGGGCAAATACGCGAGATCGGCCTGTGGACGCTTGAACAAGCCTGCCTCGATTGGCCCTCCTTGCGTCAACGTCTCAATCACCACACTCCCTTCGTCAGCGTCAACCTGTCGCCCTCGCAACTGACCGGAGACGGCTTCGTGGGCGAAGTGAAAGCCATCGTCAGCAAACACCGGATGCCCGCGCCGGAACTCAAACTGGAATTGACCGAAACCGTCATCATCAACAATCCCGAACTCGCGCTGCAACTGCTCGGCAAACTCACCGAATCCGGCAGCACCCTCGCACTGGACGATTTCGGCACGGGACATTCCGGCCTGGATGCACTGCACCGTTACCCCATCGGCACCATGAAGATCGATCGTGCCTTCGTCAGCCAGATGCTCGCCTCCCCGCACAGCGCCAAGATCGTCCAGTCCTCGATCGAGTTGGCGCACTCGCTCAAGATGGATGTGGTGGCGGAAGGGATAGAGAATGAAGATGAACGTCTCGCCCTGCTGGAACTGGGCTGCGACTACGGACAGGGATGGCTGTTCGGTAAACCGGCTTCGTTGAGGCGTATCTAAGTACAAAAGGACGCCCGGTATACCCGATTGCGCCGGATTCAATTCAGCGCCGGCTCTCCGCCTTTGGGAAACAACACCCACATCTTCCCGGATTGCTTCATGCTGCCGGCCCGTACCGCTGCAATTTCACCAAATCCCCAGAAAAAATCCGCCCGCACCGCACCCTTGATGGCGCCGCCCGTGTCCTGCGCGAACATCAAACGGTTGAGCGGCTCGGGGCTGTTGGGCTGCGAAGTTGCAAGAAAAACGGGCACGCCGAGCGGGATGATGCGCGGATCGACGGCAATGCTGTATTCGTTGGTGAGCGGCACGCCCAATGCGCCGAGCGGTGCGGAAAGCGTGTCTGGCAGTTCACGGAAAAAAACGTAACTGGGATTCTGCCCCAGCAGTGTGAACAGCCGTTCGGGATTCTTATCCGCCCAGTTCTTGATGCCTTGCATGGAGGCTTCTTCCGGCTTCAGTTCGCCCATCTCGATGAGTTTTTTACCGATGGAAGCGTAGTTATGTCCATTTTGTTCGGCATAACCGATCTTCACGCGCCTTCCGTCTTCCAGTTCGATACGGCCGGATCCTTGAATTTGCAGGAAAAACAGTTCGACGGGATTTTCCACCCAGAACAGTTCGTGCCCCTTCAATGCCGGATCGAGACCTGCATCGATCTCGGCGCGGTTGAAATAGGGCACAACACGTTTGCCTACCAGTCGTCCGCGCACGTGCTGGCCCCTGAACTGCGGGAAAAGCTCGCCCATGTCCACGTCGAGCATGTCGTCCGGCGGACCATAGATGGGGTAGGCAAAACGTTTGCTGCGCGTGCGGCTGCCTTTCAGCAACGGTTCGTAATAACCGGTGATGAGCCCAGTTTCGGTGCCATCCGGATTGAATACCTGGTAGGGCGTGAACCAGGTTTCGTAAAAGGCTCGCTGCGCAGCCACATCGTCGGTGCCTACCTTCGCGGCGGCGGCACAAATGGGCAACCACACCGGCCTGAATCTGAGTGCGCGACAACTTTGTTGCATGGCCGGCCATGATGCGGACAAATCCTGCGTGACCCAATCGGGCAACATTTCCCACTTGCTCACCATGAAATCAGGCGCGGCTTTTCCAACCGGAGGCGGCACTACGACAGGTGGTTTGGGTTGAGGTTGCGGTGGTGGCGGCGTCTGACACGAAGCAAGCAATACACTCAATAACAGTACCAGCCGAACAGATTTGCTCTTTAACATTTTCCCTTAGTGCAATACACGCGGCACACTCAAGACGAATTGCGGGATAGGCACCGAGAACTCACCGCCGTCCACCACCTGCATCTGATAGCTGCCGGACATGGTGCCTACCTGCGTTGCCAGTACGGTGCCGCTGGTGTATTCAAAACTCTGACCCGGCTTGATGACGGGTTGTTCGCCCACCACGCCCTTGCCCCTTACTTCCTGCACATGGTTGTTGGCATCGTTGATGATCCAGTGACGACTCAGCAATTGCACGGCGTGCTCGCCTTCGTTGGCCAGTGTAATGGTGTACGCGAATACGTGGCGGTTATCGGCCTCATCGGACTGGTCGGCAAGGTAGCGCACTTGCACGGAAATCTTGATGCGATAGTGTGAGGAATCTTCCATTGCCGCATTTCACCGTATTTTGCCCAAAGTGACAAGCGGTGTCTTACTTTCAGTGAATCATGACAACTACCCGCGCAGCATCTCCAGCCCCTTCAGGATATTCTTGGCAAACCTGGACGTGTGGACTTTCTCGGGTGTCTCGACTTTATGTGCCTGAACCAGTTGCGGGGTTTGCTGATACATGAGGAAGCGCTGCAATGCGGCATGCACTTGCGCCTTCAAAGTCGCAACATTGATCGGTTTGTGGAGAATGCGAAACACTTGAGCCTGATTGATGAGATCGATTGCAAGATCAGCATCTTTGGCATTGGTTGCGATAATGGAAAGAATTTGCGGATATTTCTGTTTTAGCAGCTTGAGCATCACGGTCAATTCTTCCAGCCTTGATTCGACATCGGCGATCACGACTGCGATCTCGTGTTTACTTAACATGCCTAATGCCGACTCTGCATCTTGGGCATAGTACACCGGACACAAGTCACCGATGAGTTCCCTGACGACATTGAAGATTTCCTTGTCAATGTCGATCACCAGAATTCCGGCTTTGATCTTGTTCGGCAGTGCCACCGCCGCCGCTTTGGTATCTGCAAGCTCCAGGCCGATCGTGGAGGCCTCGGCTACCACCGACTGCAACGCCTGGTTGTCCCATGGCTTGCTGATGAACCGATACACTTCTCCGTCGTTGACCGAACCCACGATGGCCGCCAGGTCCGAATAGCCGGTCAACAGGATGCGCACGCTGCGCGGAGAAATTTCGCGTGATCGTCTCAAAAGCTCGACACCCAGCATGATGGGCATGCGCTGATCGCTGATGATGACGTGCATGTGGTATCGGGTTATAAAATCAAGCGCCTTGTTGCCGTCAGTAGTGGTGAACACATGGTAGCGCTGCCTGAAAATCGATTTCAGCGCAGCAAGTATCCGCTCGTCGTCATCGATGATCAGCAGGCGGGCCTGCTTGATGCCCGTATTGATCTGGATCGACCTGTCCTCTTCCGTTTTCGTCAGCGTACTCTCGATACTTTCGTCAATCATATCCTTCTGCAACATGCGTGCCGCGTCCAGCAACTTGGCTGCATCGGGTAGGGTAGCCGTTGCCCTGCGGTCGACGAGGCCAAGCGACATGCTGACTGCCCTTTTTAGGGCATCTGAAAATTCGCTTGCCAACTGGTAGCGCTCAGCAGGCGCTTTCGCCATCGCCTTGAGCAAAACCCGGTCGATTTCTGGCGAAAGCTGGGGATTCAATGATGAAGGCTTTTCAGGCGCCTCATGTTGAACCTGTTGCACCAGAGTCGCCATATTTCCAAAGAACGGTTGCCTGCCCGTGAACAGCTCATAGGCAATCACCCCGATCGAATACAGGTCTGTGGGCCCGCTGATTTCGCCACCGGCAAACTGTTCGGGAGCCATGTATGGCGTGCCGATCAAATCGTCGGCCCTCGTTATTGTCGGGGTTTCAATACGGGCAATTCCGAAAAAGTTGATCTTGATGCGTCCGTCATTGTTGATGAGGATGTTTTCCAATTTCATGTCGCGATGCACTACGCCCTGTGTATGGGCATAGCCGATACCGTCCAGCGCCTGGGTGATGATCTGGCCGACTTCCCACAAACCGTATTTTTCGTTGCCTTCCAGATACTTCGCCAGCGCCTTGCCGTGTACCAGTTCCATGATGATGAAAGCGGACTGATCATCTTCATAAAAGTCATAGATTTGGACAATTCGGGGATGCACCAGACGACCGACTGCCTGTGCCTTCTGACGAAAACGGTTGAGCAAATTCTCCCGCTCACCGACCGGATAAGCAGTCTTGTCGATTCCCTTGATCGCCACTTCCCGTTTGATGGCCGGGTCCCAGCCCTTATAGACGACCCCCATGCTTCCAACACCGAGTTCGCCCTGGATTTCGTATTTGCCGATTTTCTTGATGGGTGCATTCATGGACTAACTCTCTAAATTAGCTTCAGCAGGGGGTGTGAGCGGAAGCCACACCGTAAATTTTGTACCATGACCGGGTTTGGATTCAACGCTGATTTTTCCACCGTGTTCCTGGATTATCTTGTAAGAAATGGACAAACCCAAGCCCGTGCCTTTACCGATCTCCTTGGTCGTGAAAAATGGATCGAATATTTTGGACATGACTTCCGGCGGAATTCCCGAGCCGTCATCCTCCACATCGACTGCAACTCCCTCGCCCTCTTTGCGTGATGTCAACGTAATGCTTCCGCGTTCTTCCGGCATTGCCTGCACCGCGTTGGTAATAAGATTCAGGAAAACCTGGTTGATCTGGGAAGGCGCACAAGTGATATCGGGAATCTCGCCAAAATTTTTATTCACGGTAACAGATTTGAGCAGGTGTTTTGCCAGTAGCAGCGTATTGCCCAAACTCTCGTTCAAATTGGAGTGCGAGACTTTGCTGCGATCAAGCCGGCTAAAATTTTTCAGATTACCCACGATCTCGGACACTTGGCCGGTACCGAACAATCCATCCTTGACCAGCCCGCTCAATTCTTGAATCACATGTTGCTGTTTGAGCATGCCCAGCTGCTCTGCCGCTTTCTGGAATTCGCGAGACAACCCTTCCGGGTCATTCCCTGCCTCCAGGAACTCCAGCAATTTATCGCAGTGCTCCAGGGCGTTGCCGATACCGGGCAACTGCTCCGAAACCTGGCCCAGGCTGTTCTTTACATAGGCCAGCGGTGTATTTATCTCATGCGCAACCCCTGCCACCATCTGGCCCAGCGATGACATCTTTTCCGATTGAATCAATTGCAACTCTGATTCCTTAAGGTGTTGCAAGGCAGCTGACAATTCCCGCGTTCGTTCATCCACCCTGTGCTCCAGTGTCTGATTGGCAGTTCTGAGCCTGGCGCCGGCATACATCAGCAGGATCAACAGGGCGGACGCGTAGTAAATCAAATATACGCGGTAGCGTTCTTTCTCCTGCAGCATTTGTTCCAGTTCATTGTTGAACGACAATGTCAGGTTGATCAAGCGCGGCCCTGTACTCAGCTTCTCAAGCTGTGCGAAATGGTCCAACTCAACCGGCACTTGCTCCAGCAGGGTCTGTACGGCTTTCTCGATCCTGGTTCGCTCTTCGCCGGTTATCTGCAAAGTATCCAGTTGAGCAAGCGCTTCCTGCAAGCCGGTCCGTTGTCCCGGCATCCCATGCAAAAAATATTGTGCTGCAATTTCATTCATCTGACCCAATACCAGCGAGTGATCCGGCACGGATTTTTTTACCTGTATTTGGGAGTTGATTTCCGTCGCTGATTTAACCAGCTCATGGAGTACAGCCTTATTGCTTCGGTTTTCAGCAATGAACATCTGAACCAGATCGGACTTGCGCTGTATGGCACTCCTGAGTTCTGGCAGGCCGGTTCTGAGCACCTTGCTGGAAGTCAGCCCCGCAAACCGGGTGATGTCACGAAGAGCCTTGTCGCCCGAATCGGCACGAACAAAGGGCGCATCCTGAGAGTAAAGATCGATACGCGCACGCTGAACTTCGGTGTCCCAGCGGCTATCGGTATCTTTCACCTGATTCAATAGATCCATCACTTCGTTCTGCTCGCTCAGATCGACAGCCTGTGTTTTGTCGTAAAGAAACCAAAGGGCACCCAACATGATCAAGACAACAAGTCCTATCAAAATGTTCTGTTGCATCTCGGACCTGGTTATTTCAATCATGATATTTTTGCTGGATTTTTTGATTTAATTATATGCAAGCTTATATCCGCTTCCATTTTTCATCTGGAAGCGGACGCATGTTTTCGGTTTGCACTGACTATCTACACGGAAAGTTGCTTTTTCAGGACCGTATTTGCGATCCCGTTCCCCCTGATTTGCATTCATCTTATACCCAATACCGAGTTAATCACATATTCCATATTACCTATATAAAGGCCTAGTACTTAACGAGAATTTAACCTTTTTATAATAGTGGTATTTACTTTATCACTCGATAATGCTACGTCCAAAGTGATCCGGCTTTATGCAAATTCCGGATTTCGAAATACTTCACTGTTCGATGACAAACTCCCGGCCCCGAAATGAAAGCATGATATTCGGTTGAAACTGCCAAGCTCATTACGGCACAAGGTGTCCAATATTACTGGAACAGTTTCGGGTAAAATATCCCTCTTGAATTCAAAATCATCCTGAGGACCAAACCATGTACCAGATCGCACCCAGCATTCTTTCCGCCAACTTCGCCAAGCTCGGCGAGGAAGTCGACAACGTGCTCGCCTCCGGCGCGGACATCGTGCACTTCGACGTGATGGACAATCATTACGTGCCCAACCTGACCATCGGCCCGCTGGTATGCGAAGCATTGCGCAAACATGGCGTGACCGCCCCCATTGACGTGCATCTGATGGTCAAGCCTGTGGACCGCATCATTCCCGATTTCGCCAAGGCTGGCGCGACCTACATCACCTTCCATCCGGAAGCGTCCGAGCACATCGACCGCACCATCGGCCTGATCAAGGAAAGCGGCTGCAAGGCCGGCCTGGTATTCAATCCGGCCACACCGCTGGATGTGCTGGAATACACGCTCCCCAAGCTGGACATGGTGTTGCTGATGTCGGTCAACCCCGGCTTCGGCGGCCAGAAGTTCATCCCTTACGTGCTGGACAAGGCACGCGCAGTGCGCAAGCTGATTGATGGAGGCAAGTACAACTGCCGCCTGGAGATCGATGGCGGCGTTGGCCCGGCCAACATCAGGGAAGTCGCGGAAGCGGGGGTGGACACCTTCGTGGCCGGCTCGGCCGTCTTCGGAAAATACAACGCCAACGACAAGAACCACTACAACACCGTCATCGGCGAGCTGCGCGCCGAGTTGGCGAAAGTCAAGAAATAATGGGTTTCAAGAACTTCCCGCTGGCCGTTTCGGCTATTGTCGTCGACCTCGACGGTACGCTTTTACATACCGCCCCGGAACTGGCCGAATCGGCTAACCGCATGCTGCGCGACATGGGACGTCCACCCGTTTCGCAGGAGCTGCTGATGAGCTATATCGGCAACGGCATCTCATGGCTGGTGAAACGCGCGCTGACCGGCGACATGCACGCCGAACCGGATGCCGACCTGTACGTCAAGGCGCTGCCCGTCTTCGAAAAGCATTACACCGAACTGTTGCTGCAAAGCAAACCGTTCGCCGGTGTGGTGCAGGGGCTGGATGCGATGAAGGCGGCTGGCTTCAGGCTGGGCTGCATCACCAACAAGGTGGCGCGCTATACCGAACCGCTGCTCAAAGGGATAGGTCTCGCGCATTACTTCGACATCGTGCTGTCCGGCGATACGCTGGCGGAGAAAAAGCCGCATCCGCTGCCTTTGCTGCACACTGCTAAATTCTTCGGCGTGCCTATCGAGCGCTTGCTGCTGATAGGTGACTCATTGAACGATGCCCTCGCCGCCCGCGCCGCAGGCTGTCCGGTGTTCTGCGTTCCTTATGGTTATAATCACGGCGAGCCGGTGGACGGACTGGATCTGGATGCCGTGATCGCCGACCTGCCCGCCGCATTGAAACTGATCAAACGCGTTTGACTCATGACACATAACGACCTCTCTCCGAAGATGACTGCCTGGCGATGGTGAATCCGCGTCGCCAGATGCTGCGCTCATTTATCGTCATCGAAAATCACTAGAGAGGTTTTTATGCTGTCCCCCATTACCGAACAAGAATTCCACGCACTTGCCAAGCAGGGCTACAACCGCATCCCGCTGGCTGCGGAAACCTTCGCCGACCTCGACACGCCGCTGTCGCTGTACCTCAAGCTCGCCAACAAGCCGTTCTCCTACCTGCTGGAGTCGGTACAGGGCGGCGAACGCTTCGGGCGCTACTCCTTCATCGGACTGCCCGCTGACACGCGCATCACCGTGCGCGACCTTCAAGTCACGCTGACCACGCCAGCCGGCGAAACCACGCAAGAAGTCGCCAATCCGCTGGACTATATCGAGGAATACCGGGCACGATTCAAGGTTGCGCCGTTGTCCGGCCTGCCGCGCTTCACCGGTGGCCTGGCCGGCTACTTCGGCTACGACACGGTGCGCTATATCGAACACAAGCTGGCCAACACGCAAAAACCGGACGTACTCGGCACACCCGATATCCTGCTGATGCTTACCGAACAACTCGCGGTGATCGACAACCTTTCCGGCAAACTGACCTTCATTGTTTACGCCGATCCCGCGCACGCCGATGCTTATCCCGCCGCACTGCAGCGCCTTGTTGAACTGCAGCGCGCGCTGCGCCAGCCGGTACAGATTCCGGATGCTCCGCAAATGCGCCGCTACGAGGCCAAATCGGAATTCGGCGAGGCCGCGTTCAAGGCCGCGGTAGAAAAATCCAAACAGTACATTTTCGACGGCGACATCATGCAGGTGGTGCTGTCGCAGCGCATGTCGCAGCACTTCCCGGCTTCGCCGTTGTCTTTGTATCGCGCACTGCGCAGCATCAACCCGTCGCCCTACATGTTTTATTACGACATGGGCGACCACCATGTGGTCGGCTCCTCGCCGGAGATATTGGTTCGGTTGGAACACAACACTGTCGAAACTGACAGTTCGCAGAGCCAACCGAACAGCGACTCCTCCCGCACCAGCGGGCTGCGCCCCACCGTGTCGGAGTCGCGCCTCTCAGGTGCCACCGTCACCGTGCGCCCCATTGCCGGCACGCGCCCGCGCGGCAAGACGCCGCAGAAGGATGCAGAACTGGCGGATGAGTTGCTGGCCGACCCGAAGGAACTGGCCGAACACCTGATGCTGATCGACCTCGGCCGCAACGACATCGGTCGCGTGGCGCAGAACGGCACGGTCAAACTCACCGACAAGATGGTGATCGAGCGCTATTCGCACGTGATGCACATCGTCTCCAACGTCGAGGCGAAACTGAAAGACGGCCTGAGCGCGATGGACGTGCTCAAGGCCACGTTCCCCGCTGGCACGGTGAGCGGTGCCGCCAAGGTGCGCGCGATGGAGATCATCGACGAACTGGAACCCAGCAAGCGCGGCATCTATGCCGGGGCGGTCGGCTATCTTGCATTCAACGGCGACATGGATGTTGCCATTGCGCTGCGCACCGCCGTGGTGAAGGACAACACGCTCTATGTGCAGGCGGGAGCGGGCATCGTCGCCGACTCGGTGCCGGACAGCGAGTGGCTCGAAACGCAGAACAAGGCACGCGCGGTGCTGCGCGCGGCCGAGATGGTGCTGGACGGGCTCGACGCCCGGACGCACCGCTAGGGAGAAGTAGACATGTTACTGATGATAGACAACTACGACTCCTTCACCTACAACCTGGTGCAGTATTTCGCCGAGCTCGGCGCGGATGTACTGGTATACCGCAACGACGAGATATCGGTGGAGCAGATCGAGAAACTGAACCCGCAGCACCTGGTCGTGTCGCCCGGTCCGTGCACGCCGAACGAAGCAGGCATCTCGGTCGCCGCAATCAAACATTTTGCGGGCAAGGTCCCGCTGCTCGGCGTGTGCCTCGGCCACCAGAGCATAGGCCAGGCCTTCGGAGGCAGGATCATCCACGCCAAAACTCTGATGCATGGCAAGACCTCGCAGATTCGCCATAACGGCAACAGCGTGTTCACCGGATTGCCCAGCCCGTTCACCGCCACGCGCTACCATTCGCTGGTGATCGAGCGCGAGACCCTGCCGGATTGTCTGGAGGTCACCGCCTGGACCGACGACGGCGAGATCATGGGCGTGCGCCACAAGACGCTGCCGGTGCACGGCGTGCAGTTCCATCCCGAGTCCATCCTGACCGAATACGGGCATGACATGCTGAGGAATTTTCTGGAAGGGAAGCGATAGCCATGATCACTCCACAACAAGCGCTGGTGCGCCTGATCGAGCAGCGCGAGATCTTTTACGACGAGATGCTGTCGCTGATGCGGCAGATCATGAGCGGCGAAGTCTCGCCGGTGCAGATCGCTGGCATACTGATCGGCTTGCGCGTTAAAAAGGAAACCATAGGCGAGATCTCCGCCGCCGCGTTCGTGATGCGCGAGTTCGCCACCCAGGTTCCGGTCACGCAACGCGAGCATCTGGTGGACACCTGCGGCACCGGCGGCGACGCGGCACACACGTTCAATATCTCGACGGCCAGTGCATTCGTCGCGGCAGCGGCGGGCGCCCGCGTTGCCAAACATGGCGGCCGTTCGGTGTCTTCGACCTGCGGCTCGGCGGACGTGCTGGAAGCGCTGGGCGTCAACCTCAACCTGACACCTGAACAGGTGGGACGCAGCATCGACCAGATTGGCATCGGCTTCATGTTCGCGCCCAATTTCCATGGCGCGATGAAACATGCGGCACCGGTGCGCAAGGAACTGGGCGTGCGCACACTGTTCAATGTTCTCGGTCCGCTGACCAACCCCGCCGGCGCGGAAAATCAGGTACTGGGCGTATTCCATCCCGACCTCGTCGGCATCCAGGCGCGCGTGCTGCAGCGCCTGGGCAGCCAACATGTGCTGGTGGTGAACGGTGCGGATGGCCTGGACGAGATCACTATCAGCGGACCAACGTATGTCGCTGAACTGAAGGACGGTCAGGTGAACGAATATACCGTCACCCCCGAGGTATTCGGTTTGAAGTCTGCACCGCTGGACGATATTCGCGTCACCAACATCGACCAGGCCAAGGCCATGTTGCTGGGCGTGCTGGACAATCGGCCGGGTGCGGCACGCGATATCGTCCTGCTCAACGCGGGGGCCGCGATCTACGCTGCCGGTCTGAGCATCACGCTGGCAGAGGGCGTGAAGCGGGCGGGCGAATCGATCGCCTCCGGCGCCGCAAAGAACAAGCTGGCGCAGTTGATCCAGGTCAGCAACAGCTAATCTTTCTACCGCAGACGTGGTCTCGATCCAGCATCAGTTTCCTCCGCTCGCCGGGCAGGACAGCGCCGACATCCAAAATTGGCTGGGCGCGTTGTCCGAGGTCTTTGCACCCGCAGAGATCGAGGTGATCCGCCGCGCATGCGAGTTCGCCGCACCGCTGTATCACGACAAGCATGAGGTCACCGGCACGCCATTGTTGCAACATGCGCTCGGTTCGGCTTCCATCCTGATCGGCCTGCACATGGACCACGAGACCATTGCCGCCGCCGCACTGCACGCCGTACCCGAGTATCTCGACAATTGGGTTGCAGTCCTGTCCGAACGTTTCGGCCGCAACATCACCATGCTGGTCGACGGCATCTCCAGGATGGAGCATATCCGCCAGTTCAGCGAGATGCGCAGCCCCGCCACCAAGGACAAGGGCGACACTGCAGGGCAGATCGAGAGTCTGCGCAAGATGCTGCTGGCGATGGTGGAAGACATTCGCGTGGTTCTGATCAAGCTGGCCGAGCGCACCCAGACGCTGCGCAACCTTTCAGGTGCAACGCCGGAACAGCAAATGCAGATCGCGCAGGAAACGCAAAGCATCTTTGCGCCGTTGGCCAACCGGCTTGGCGTATGGCAGATCAAGTGGGAGCTGGAAGACCTGTCGACGCGCTACCTGGAGCCCACGGTCTACAAGCAGGTCGCCAAACTACTCGACGAACGGCGCGTGGATCGGGAACGCTACATCGCCGATGTCATCGGACGGTTGCAGCAGGCATTGGTGCAGGCCGGCATCAAGGCCGAAGTGAGCGGACGCCCGAAGCACATCTACAGCATCATCAACAAGATGAAGCGCAAGCATCTCGATTTCGACCAGCTCTACGACGTGCGTGCAGTGCGGGTATTGGTAGACGACCTTGAGCAATGTTACGCGACGCTCTCCATCGCGCACGAGCTGTGGCAGCCGATCCAGAGCGAGTTCGACGACTACATCGCGCGCCCCAAGCCGAACGGCTACCGTTCGCTGCATACCGCCGTGCGCGGTCCGCGCGATCTTTCGGTCGAAGTGCAGATACGCACCCGGCAGATGCATCACGATTCAGAGCTCGGCGTGGCCGCACACTGGCGCTACAAGGAGAACAAAAAATCCGAGAGTGGCGTGGACGAAAAGATATCCTGGCTCCGCCAGATTCTGGCGTGGAAGGAAGAACTGGCAGACAGCGGAGAGCTGCAGGCACAGTTCAAGAATGAACTTCTTCAGGACCGCGTATATGTGCTGACGCCGCAAGGCAAGGTGATCGATCTGCCAAAAGGTGCGACGCCGGTGGATTTTGCCTACGTGGTGCATACCGATCTCGGCCATCGCACTCGTGGCGCCAAGATCGACGGCAGCATCGTGCCGCTCAACACCAAATTGCAGACAGGCCAACGCGTGGAGATTCTCGCCGCCAAGCAGGGCGGGCCCAGCCGCGACTGGCTCAGCCCGAGGCTGGGTTTTTTGCAAAGTGCGCGGTCACGCGCCAAGGTGCGCCACTGGTTTTCCGAGCAGAATTTCGACGACAGCGTCGCACAAGGGCGCACCCTGCTCGACCGCGAACTGCACCGCGTCGGCGTGACCGACATCAACCAGGAAAAGCTCGCACAGAAACTTCGTTTCAACAAACTGGACGACCTGCTGGCCGCGTTGGGCCGCGGCGACATTACCCCGCGCCGCGTCAGCCTCGCCATCGCGCAGGACACCCCGGCACCGGCACCGCGCAGCTCTGCCAGCCAAACGCTGCCCACCGCAAGCGGCAACGTGCTGATCGAAGGCGTGGGAAATCTGATGATCCGTACCGCCAGATGCTGCCATCCGGCCAAGCCGGACGCGATCATCGGCTATGTCACGCGCGACCGCGGCATCACCATCCATCGCCGCGATTGCCCGTTCATGCAACGGGTGCCGGAAGAACGCGAGGACAGGTTGCTGGAAGCACGCTGGGCATCGTGACGAGACACGCACTCCCTCAAGACATACCCGAGATTCGCTGACGCCGGCAGTGACACCTGCGCGTGCTTCTTAAAAGTAGCCGATGATCATGGCACCGATGCCGGTGTCCGGACTGCCATTCGAGAAACCTTTCATGACATGCGCCTGGACCTTGGTGTCGGCGGCGATCTTCTGCGAGACATAAACGGTCAATTCTTCCTGGTCTCCACTGTAGATGCTCGGACTTTTCGCCACATCCAGCATGGCCCCTGCGCTGGTCTTGTCGTTCAGCTTCTGGTTCGCACCAATGGTGCCGTAAGGCTCGTTGGTCAAATTTACCCCGTCAACGGGCGAGCCATAAATCCTGTAGCCTGCCGTTCCAAACAGAGTGGTCCTGTTGAGCGCATAGTAGCCGTCGATCTGGGCCGAGTAATCGTTCTTTCCGGTTCCAAGCCCCTTGTTCGCATCTGCAGTGCCAAACTTTATATTGCCGACGAGATCGAGCATGAGGGGGCCTGCTGAATAGATGGTGTGACCGGCCGACGCGATTACGTCCCCCAATCCGGAATTGGTTGTGGTGGTGGTTCGCGCAGTCATTTTGCCGAACCGCCCGATCCCATAAGCAACTCCGCCGGGGCCGGTGATGCTGATGTAGGGCACGGTCAGCTTCAGAGTCAATTCGTCCGACACATACTTCGCGGTAACGGG
Organism: Sideroxydans sp. CL21; assembly: GCF_902459525.1. Lineage (NCBI taxonomy): Bacteria > Pseudomonadati > Pseudomonadota > Betaproteobacteria > Nitrosomonadales > Gallionellaceae > Sideroxydans > Sideroxydans sp. CL21. Next base: position 199,386 of record NZ_LR699166.1, on the reverse strand, counting down.
GATGTACAGAATGTCGGTTGATTTTGTATCGCCATACTTGCCTGTAGTGTAATCGAACCCCGTGCCAAGGCTGAATTGATCTGCCGCCGCCGCTGGAAGCGAGATTGCGAGCAGGGTCAGCACAACAAATCGTTTTCTCATTGCTTGCATCCTTCAAGAGTAAAAATCCCGGCAGGGTATCCGCCGGGGCCGGTCAGATGTTGCAGTTATTTTCCCGGGCGTTCGATCCTGTCGGGACGTTCCACTTTTTCCATGCGCTCCATTTTCTCCATGCGCTCATGCTTTTCCATGCGTTCATGTTTTTCTTCTTTGTTCTTTTTTTGTTTGGCGGTGTCGGCCGTCTTATCAGCGTCGGCGCGTTTTGCCGCGATCTTCGCCTGATTGGCCTCCAGCCGCTGGTCGGCATTCTGCAACCCCTTGTTATCTTTGTTTCTGCTCAGGTTTTTGTCGACACTGGCTTCGCCCTGGGTTACCGGCTGATTCGCAGTTTCTGCGTGGGCGACTGAAATGGAAGCGAACATCAGCGCAGCTACGATATGGCTCATCTTGATTGTCATGGTAAATGCTCCTGTAATAAAAAAGCGGGTTAATTTCCTGCGGCCGTTCATATGTTTTTGCCGCATTGTCATCAACGCACTGCATGGCCGTTTCGAAGACAGAACAGCCGTGCCGACGATGGGCGGCAAACAGTTGGAGACAAACGGTAGGTAGACACCCGAAACCACTCCGGAATCCGGTGTGCGCTGTACGAGCTGACCATTAGATGCCTTGCCCCCTTTGATGACCCTTCCCTGCCGAATATCGGAGTTGCATCCTTCAGGCGAGTTCCCAAACATGGTGAGCCGATTTCAGGGCGAAGGTCAAACCGCGTTGCGTTGGAATGACAACCGGGTTGTCGCCTGACTGGAAGATGAGCATGCCCACGATGAAACTGAGCGCCGCGATGAAAATGCTCGAAAAAAACGCTGTCCAGAATCCCGATATCTTGAATCCGGGTACGGCAGACGACACCAGAAGCATCATCAGCGCATTGATCACCAGCAGGAAGAATCCGAAGGTGAAAATCGTCAGCGGGATGGTCAGAAAGATGACGACCGGCCTGATGACCGCATTGGCCAGTCCCAGCAGGAGCGCGGATATCAACAGGGACTGCTTGTTGCTGAACGAGATGCCGTGAAATATGAAACTGGCTACCCAAAGCGATATCGCCGTGATTCCCCAGTGAAGCAGAAATTCAATGATGTTGTCCGTCATATGAGTGCGCCCGAAATTCTGCTTAATCTTGTGAATCGCCCATGGGGTGTTTCAAACATTCATGCCCCGGCTTCGTAAAGCTGAACGGCCTTCCCCTTGAATGCATTTTGCCAGGAGCGCCCGACTAAGGTTTGACGAAGCGCAAAGCAAAGCTGTCTGTCGGCATCTTCATATGGAAGAATGCCTGCTCCCGCGGATCCGACGGGTTATGCAGAAAGTCGCCTTCCTGTTCGAGCTTGAAGCCGGCTTGCTGCAGCTCGCTCAATACCACCGATTCATCTATGCGATGGAGCGTTTTGGCAACCGTAACGCCCTCACCCTTTTTAGCCGAGTGGTCGATGACAATCAGGTGCCCGCCGGATTTCAACGCACCGAACAATCGCTGGTTCATCCTGGCACGATCAACCGGCATGTAGGCGATATCGTGGTAGTTCAGAATAATGGTAATCAGGTCCAGCTTGGGTGCATCGTCCGGCACCGGATCATCATAAGGCCGCACTACCGGGATGATATTCGGCTGCGGATGATCTGCCAGTCGTTTGGTTAGTTCCTGTCGCGGTTTGTCGGCTTGAGCCCATACGGTCCCGCTGTTTCCCACTGCCAGCGCCAGTAGCTGGGTGGTATAGCCTCTGCCGGTAGCTACATCCAGCACCAGCATGCCCGGACGGACATTCGCGAACTGCAGGAATTCTACCGGTTTGCGCGATGCATCCACCTGTCGATCGTCATCCGTGCGTATCGGGCTGGCAGCCACCTGCCGGTATAGCGAATCCAGATTTTGCGCGTCACCCGTTGCCGTCGCGGCATTTCCGTTCACGCTCCAAACCAACGTGGCGAAGACCAGCAGGGCTGGGAATTTAATCAAGCTCAACGCATATTGTGCAGACATGCTCTCTCCTTCATTCCGACACAACAACCAATCCACGGGCTTTGTTGCTGGTTGTATCTATGGTGGCAATCGCCTTTTGCAGTGTGTCGATCCCGACCCACGCCGGGGCATACATATACTTGGCCACATCGAGGATCAGCACTCGGTCGGACTGCGCATCGTAGGCTGCCAGCACCGACCAATGACCTCCCCCTTCCTGTCCAACAGCTGTACGCAAATAATTGACCAGCACGAACTGCCCGTCGTCGCCCAGTGCCTTCTGCAGCAAAGTGCGCAATCCTTTGTCATCGATGGAATCGCCGGCAATGGATACGGCTTTGACACCCTGGCGCACCAGGGTCTGTACCATTTCATCCCGTGTCATGCCTTGAGCCAGCACGGTCTGCGGACTGATCACCTTGGCGACTTCCGGTGTGAAATAGTTGCTCTGGGTGAAGTAGGCATTGGGCGCGTAAATCGGATCGACCGGCTTCTTGATCGGCAACGCGTTGAGAACCGTGATCGCGCTGGCAACGGAGCAATAGGTCTGGTTGATCTGCTCGGCAAACCAGGGACTCAGTTGCCAATAATCCGCATCAGCCGGAATGCGGGCACGCAATATCTTGCCTGCATCCGAGTTCCAATAGATAAGCGCAGGTTCTGCGGCCTCAAGGACGAGGGGTACTGATAAAAGAACGGCAAGGAGGATTAAACGCGCAAGTTTATTCATGATGAACTCTCCCACTCTGGTTACGGCAAGGATAAATGTGCCACGATCATCTGCACACCGTGCTGAATCTACTGTCTTCTTTGCGATTTTCCTTGAACAAAATTAAACGAATTCTGCTCTTTGAATGACGTTTTAAATATACCCCAAAATCCGTCAATACTTGACCTTATTAGTCTGCTTAGTATAATGAAATCGCACTTTGTGGAGCGGATCAAACACAGGTGCAATGACTACTGGGTTTGAAGTAGTTGTTTCAAATTATCTGCAGGAGGTTGACATATGAACTCCCATATTTTGGAACACGTTACCAGTGAAAACGCCATCGACGTAGTGCGTAGCGTTGAGCTTTTCATAGTGATGGTTGTCTTTGTCTGCGCGGTTGGGCTTATGTTTATTGCGGTGGCTTGAGTAGGTTGCATCAAGGGTCGCGAGCTCGATAGTTTTGCGTGCCCGCCAATGCCGCCTTCAATACCGGGCTATGCAAATACTCCGGTGAGCAGGGTGCGGTCGGGAACCTGCTCACCGGATTGTCTGCGCCAAACTCCTACGCGAAATTCTGTACAAGCAAGCCCCGAATAAAATCTCCGCGATGGTGCGCGCGAGACTTTATACCTTCACGCTATGCTGGGAGATGTAGTCCTTGATCTGGTTGTCTGCATACTGAATATGCGCAAGCACCCTGGCGAACGGCCAGTGAGTGAACCAGTCCGTGAACATCTCTCCACCGACATAATCCAGCTTTTCCTTGAGATGGAGTGCTTCCTGAACCAGCTGTTTGTGTTTGTCCTTATGCGCCTCGATCTCGGGGTATCCGGCCTCGACCATCAGCTGCTCTTCGATCTCGAAATGCAGACACGTATATGCGATCACATCGTCGATGATCCGGTAAATATCGGTCCGTGGCTCCTTGTTTTTCACGGCCTCGTTCAGTCCGTTTAGCATGCTGACAAGCTTCTGATGCTGCTGTTCGATCTCTGGCACATCATGCATTCTCACTCCTCCTATGCTGGTTGGCTTTCCCTCTTTTTAAGTTCTTGACGCTCTCTCATTCTACAGTGCATCGCCCAACGCCTCATCCTTACTGGCAGTAAGGCGTTTGAGCTGCTATTTACGGCTGTTGTGCCGCGACGATGTTGCCGCCTTCACGTTTCTCCACAGCCCTGAGGATCAGGAGGATCAGGGTCCCTGCAAACATTGCCCCGCCCGCCAGATAGAGACCTTCTGCATAGCTGCCCAGGCGAGTAGCAAGCCAGCCGGTGACGGCGGGAGCGATGATCTGGGCGGCTCCGTATGAAAGCGTCATCTTGCCCATCATCTTGGCAGGGCGGGTCGGATAGTATTGGCCTGCCATGGTCAGCACCAGGCTCACGATACCCATGACAGTACCGCCGAAAAGAATCGCTCCGGCAATTGCCGCAAACAATCCGCCAGCGAGGACCGGAAGCATGATTCCGAAAATCTGAAGGACTGATGCAGCGATCAGTGCATTGAGTTTTCCGATACGGCGCGCAATCAGATCCCAGGCGATACACGATGGTGCCGCGGCGATTCCGATCACGAAGAAAACAAGCGTTCCCTTTCCTGCCATGCCGGGCATATGGTCGATGATGGCGACAATGAATGTTGCGCTGACCACATAGCCGATGCCCGCACAGAAATACGCGGACATCAAAAGACGCATGAAGAAAGCGCTCGGCGGCGCATCTTCCATCTTCTGGCCCGTCTTGGTCACGGCGCTGCGATCCGGAGGAGGCAACCAGCCCAGCGCGGGAACTAGCAGCAGGCATCCCAGTGCCGTGAGCACGTACCATTGCTGATCCCAGCTTAGCCACTGGTTCATCAGGAATACGGCGGCGGCGGCGGATGCTATGCCGAGGCCGATGCCCGCAAAATGGATGCCCAGTTCGCTGTGGTGGTTATGGCGGATCAGCCAGTTGAGGATCAGCCCGCTTCCCAGGAGCAGGCCCGCCGCACTGCTCAGGCCCGCGACATAACGGGATATCGCCCAGACGGTGAAATCCGTGGTCATGCCCATCATGACAGTACTCACGATGGCCAGGATCATGCCGATGCGGTACAGGCGATCCTTGAGCACCATGTCGCTGATCAATGAAGCGATGAGCGCGCCGCTCAGGTATCCGGCATAATTGATCGCTGCCAGCCAGCCCGCTGCGGCAACGCCCAGCCCCGCCTGATGCTGCATCAACGGCAGCAAGGGTGTATAGGCAAAGCGGGCGACACCCATCACCAGTATCAGGCTGAAGATGCCGGCGCTTAATACTTTGATCCGTTGCCGTTGGTCACTCATGCAGGCGAACCCTCATATATTTAATTGCAGGAAAGGATCGCGCACGTCACGGCCGGTACTCCCGGAACGGATCAGGGATAATCCTGCCGCGTCGGACGGACCATGATGTCGCTGATATGGACATGGGGCGGCTGATTCACGATGTAGTGAATCGCGTTTGCCACATCGTCGCCGTGCAACAATGGACCAAACTTTTCCTCGAAGTGATGCACCATATCCTCAGTGTAGCCTGCGCCATCCTGAAACCCGCTGACCACAATGCCCGGTTCGACCAGCGACACCCGAATGCCTTTTGGTCCAACCTCGCGACGCAAGCCTTCCGCAAGCGAATGGACTGCGAACTTTGTTGCGCCATAGACTGCGCTGAATGGCGATATGTGCCTACCCACGACCGAGCCGATGATCACGATGTCTGCGGCTTTTTTGGGATAGTCCGGCCGCTGCTCATCCGCCATTTTCCGGGCGGCTTTCTGCAGCAAGGCCAGAGTGCCCGTTACGTTGATCTTGAGCATGTCTTCGAACCTGGATAGATCGGCATCCTTGACCGATCCGCCCAGGCCCCGGCCGGCGTTCGCCACCACGATGTCGGCTGGTTTCCCGAAGCGTTCGCTCGCCGACACAAAGAGCCGGTCCAGCACAGCGCTATCGGAAGCATCACCTGCCAGGCCGATAAAGGCCGCCCCCAACTCCTGTTCCAGTGCACGAAGCTTTTCAGCATTGCGGCCATTGCCTGCCACGCCATAGCCGCTGGCAACAAATTTTCTGGCTGTCGCTTCCCCAATACCGGAAGTGGCACCGGTTACGATTGCGATACGCGAATATTTCCCGGACACGTCGGTCTCCCATTGTTCATGAAACGGCTCCTGCGCAAGATGCGCAGATCGCCCGCCCCGGAGAGCCGGGGACACTACCAGTGCGTTCTAAGCGACTTCCGCTACCAGGTTCGGGTAATCGATATAGCCAACCTTGGCATCCTGAAGACCATAGCCGTAGAAAGTCTCAGGGTGATACGGGTTGAACGGTACATTCAGCTGCACGCGGCGCGGCAGATCCGGAGTGGAGATAAAGTCCTTGCCGAAGGAAACGGCATCTGCCTCGCCCGCCGCAATGACTTGTTGGGCCGTCTCGCGGTTGAAGCCCTCATTGGCGATAAGCACGCCGCCGAAGCGCTTCTTCAATTCCGGGCTGATGCGATTTTCTCCCAGCGATTCCCTGGTGAAAATAAAGGCGATGCCGCGCTTGCCCAATTGTTCCGCCACGTATCCGAAAGTGGCCAGGGGATTTGAATCGCCCATGGTGTGAGCGTCTCCTCGCGGCGCCAGGTGCACCCCGACCCTGCCCGCACCCCAAACGGAAATGGCCGCATCGGTTGCTTCCAGCAGCAGCCGGGCACGATTTTCGATAGGGCCGCCGTAGGCATCGGTGCGCTTGTTGGTGCTGTCCTGCAGGAACTGGTCGAGCAAATAGCCATTGGCCCCGTGAATCTCGACGCCATCGAATCCTGCCAGTTTCGCGTTTTCAGCACCTTTGCGGTAAGCCTCCACGATCGCCGGAATTTCTGAAGTTTCCAGAGCGCGCGGCGTCACATATTCGCGTTGCGGGCGCAACAGGCTGACATGACCTTGCGGCGCAATTGCACTTGGAGCAACGGGCAAGTCTCCGCCGAGGAAATCCGGATGCGAGATCCGGCCCACATGCCAGAGCTGCAGGAAAATGCGTCCGCCTGCGGCATGCACTGCTTTCGTGACAAGCTTCCAACCCTGTACCTGCTCATCCGACCAGATTCCCGGCGTATCGGGATAACCCACTCCCTGCGGAGAAATGGAAGTCGCCTCGCTCAGGATCAATCCCGCACCGGCACGTTGGGCGTAATACTCGGCCATCAATGCATTGGGCACCCTGCCTGCGCCGGCACGGCATCGGGTAAGGGGCGCCATCACAACGCGGTTGGGAAGATTCAGGTCTCCGACCTGGATGGGTTTGATCAGGTTACTCATTTGTTCTCCTTGGTTTTGCACTGCTGTTAAAGGTCGCTCTTGATGCGCTCAAGAAACTTGTCGATCAAGGCTTCATTGCGGGAATAAAAAATCCATTGCCCGACTTTCCGGGGGGGTAATCAGCCCCGCCCGCTGCAATGTGGCCAGGTGGGCAGAGATGGTCGATTGGGACAAATTCGCCTTTTCAAAAACTTTGCCGGCACAGACTCCCAGTTCAAACGAATGCTCTTGCGCGGGGAAGGACTTTTGCGGATCCTTCAGCCATCCGAGTATTTCCCTGCGAACGGGATGGGCCAATGCCTTGATGATTTCGTCAATGTCTGGAACAGGTTTTTTTGCCATGGCAGTTATATGTATTTCGATTTACGACGACCTTAATTTCGAATTAAGACGAAATATATATCGACTATTCTAGAAATACAAGAGAAAATAAACACAGCGACGATCTCGCGTCCGGTTCCAAATACATGTGAGGTTTAGGCTAGTCCTTAACAGGCTATCGCCAGAATACAAAAATGATTCCCTTTTCCATTCTTGATCTATCACCCATTGCCGAAGGCAGCGACGCTGCCAGTTCGTTTTGCAACACGCTGGATCTTGCCCGGCACGGCGAGCGCTGGGGCTATCGGCGCTTCTGGTTGGCCGAGCATCACGGTATGCCCGGCATTGCCAGCGCCGCGACCGCCGTCCTGATCGGGCATGTGGCCGGCGGCACATCGACCATCCGCGTCGGTGCCGGCGGCATCATGTTGCCCAACCATTCCCCCCTCGTGATTGCCGAACAGTTCGGAACCCTGGAGTCGCTTTTCCCCGGACGCATCGATCTGGGTCTCGGGCGAGCCCCGGGTTCAGACATGCTTACCGCGCGTGCTTTGCGCCGGAATCTCGCCTCGGATGCCGATCAGTTCCCGCAGGATGTCACCGAACTCATGGATTACTTCTCGGCACCCCACCGGCATGCGGTACGCGCGGTACCCGGTGCCGGCCTGAATGTGCCGATATGGATTCTTGGATCAAGTCTTTTCGGTGCGCAACTGGCAGCCGCCCTGGGGCTGCCTTATGCGTTCGCCTCGCATTTTGCCCCCGGGCAAATGATGCAGGCGATAGACGTGTATCGCTCCACTTTCAAGCCGTCCGCCGATCTGGAGAAACCGTACGTGATGCTCGGCTTCAACGTCTTTGCGGCAGACACCGACGAAGAGGCACAATTGCTCGCGACTTCGGCGCAGCAGGCATTTGTCAATCTGCGCAGCGGCAAACCAAAACCCCTGCCGCCGCCTGTGGAGGATTATCTGGATCGTATCGGCCCGCAAGAAAGGGCCCTGTTGGCCCAGATACTGTCATGCTCCGCAATCGGTTCGCGCGACACGGTAAGGTCTTCATTGAAAGGATTCATCGAACAGACTGGTGCGGATGAATTAATGATCACGTCCCAGATTTTCGATCATGCTGCCCGCCTCAGATCATATGAGATTACCGCAGGCCTTCGCGAGGTGTTGGGTTGATGGCTTGCCACGGTTCATTTCCGCCCGATTTGTTCAATCAGGCTCACAAGACTGTCTGCAATTAGAGTCGGCTCTATACCCCACGGATCAAAAATCGCTTCGGGAGAGCGTTTAAGCCACGCTGCCCGCATTCCGAAAGAGACAGCCCCGATCACGTCAAACGGGTTGCTTGATATAAGCCAGGTTTCTGCGCCAACAGCATCCGCCCTTCGTAAAAAATGGCTATACACACCGGGATTCGGCTTGTAGGACTTGATTTCGTCGACGCTTACTACGCCAAGAAAACAGTCTGCAATGCCTGCGTTTTGCAGCAACAGCTCCACCGCTTCCGCACTCCCATTCGAAAACGCGAACATTCTGAAGCCGGCTTGTTTGGCCCGAGCCAATCCGGTATTTACATCCGCGAATGCGGGCAGTAATTTGTATACACCGATCAGTTCCTCTTTCTCTTCGATACTCAGCGCCAGTTTGAAATAGGCGCATGTGTAATCGAGGGCATTGCCGGTACACACTGCGAAGTTTGCGTAGTTCTGCATCAGTCCGCGACGAAATGAATATTCAAGCTGCTTTTCACGCCAAACGCGCGAGAACTCGGTCGCCCTGTTGCCGACATGTTTTTCCAATGCAGAAATGACGCCATGCGTATCAATCAGAGTTCCATAGACATCGAATGCAAGGGTTATGGTCATAGAATTCCCAGTCTAAAGTGATATAGGCGTGCCGAATTGAAACTGCATATATTCAATTCCGGCCTGTGGGCTCAAGCAAGTTACACTTGCTGGAGCAAGCATCTGATTGCAATTGCTCGCGCCTCCCGAATGGCAATTTAATTTGCCAGACATTCTGTCCCAACTCCCATCTGCATACCACCTATACCATAGTATGAAAGTCGACTATTAATTTAAGCGTGCTTTTGCAGAGCCATTCCGGGAAATAACACGTATATTCTCAAACTGTTGTTCTATACCTTTACACAGATTCCCGGATTTTTAGATAGCGATAATTATGATTTCAGCACGTGCCAGCGGTATTTTGCTTCATCCCACGTCACTCCCCGGGCAGTTTGGTTCAGGCGATCTCGGTACCGGTTCATACAAGTTTGTGGATTGGCTGGTCAGTGCCGGACAAACCTACTGGCAGATGCTCCCGCTGGGAGAAGTGGGCGCAGGAAATTCGCCCTACGCAAGCAACTCTGCTTTTGCCGGCAACCACCTGATGATCGACCTGGAGGAGCTGGTAACACAAGGCTGGCTGGATGCCAGCGACTTGATTCCGAATCCGGAATTCAATGCTGATCATGTACATTTTGATTTGGTGAAACCTTATCGGATTGAGCGATTGCAGCGTGCGGCACTTCGATTTTTTTCAGCGCCCCGCAACAGCGCTCACTCTGAATACATTGAATTCTGCATATCGGAAAAACACTGGCTGGACGATTTCGCCCTGTTCAAAGCCGTTGAACATCACGAGCAGTTTCAGGCGTGGAATCATTGGCCGGAAGAACTCGTGAGACGCGAGCCGAGAGCCATTGCGGAGGCAAGGCTGCGTTATGTGGATGAAATTGAATTCCACAAATTCTGTCAGTGGTGTTTTTACCGGCAGTGGTTCTTGTTGAAAAATTATGCGAATGCCCGCGGCATTCGCATAATCGGCGACGTCCCCATTTTCGTTTCCTATCAAAGCGCCGATGTGTGGGAACACCAGGCTCTTTTCGAACTCGACGCCAGTGGAAATCCCATCGTTGTCGCCGGTGTTCCTCCCGATTATTTCAGCGAGACCGGACAGTTGTGGGGAAATCCCTTATACCGCTGGGATGTTCATGCACGGACCGGATACACCTGGTGGATAAAAAGGCTGGAGCAGGCCTTTCGACTATTCGATCTGGTTCGCATCGATCATTTTCGCGGTTTCGCAAATTACTGGGCAACGCCTGCCGGTGCGCCCAATGCCATAGGTGGAGAATGGATGCCCGGTCCCGGAGAAAACCTGTTTGAAGCATTTCAGCAGGCCTTCGGAGAACTGCCCATCATCGCCGAAGACCTGGGTTTGATCACACCCAATGTCATTGAGTTGCGGGACAAGTTCAATCTCCCCGGTATGCGTATTTTGCAATTTGCTTTTGGAGATAACGACAGCAACTATTTCCTGCCCCATCACTACATTGCCAATACGGTTGCCTATACCGGAACGCATGACAATGACACCAGCCTGGGTTGGTGGAATTCGGCCACAGAACACGAAAAAAAGTTTGCCCTGTTCTATTTGGGTAGTGAAGGCAAGGAAATAAACTGGGACATGATCGATGCACTTTCCGCATCCGCTGCAAATACCGTCGTCTTCCCGCTGCAGGATGTGATGGGTCTGAACAGCGAGCATCGGATGAATTTCCCGGGGACGCCGTTGGGCAACTGGGAATGGAGATTCTCGTGGAACTGGTTGCAAAACTGGCAGACGGAAAAGTTGGAAGGTTTGACCGCCTCGCACCACCGCAATCCGCGAGTGCCCTGATTTATTTGGATTGAATCAACACACCCGGGACTGAAAAAATCTTTGTCCAATGACAAGAGGCGGCTTTCGCCGCCTCTTGTCGCAATCTTCCCGCAAAATCAGTCCTTACGAAAAACTGACTATGCCGACGATGCTCGCGATTGCTGTAGCTGCCGCTGCGATCCAACCCAGAACCACACTGAATGTCACCTCCTCGTGGCCGGTATTGTCACTGTCTTTGTAAGTCATTTCAAATCTCCTTTTGCCATCGTTAAAAAATATGACGTACGGTTTGCCCTCAACTGCCAAGGCAATACTATGACTGAATACTCAAGGTTGGATTAAACCGCTCATCTTTTTTTCTTTGCCGCCGGTCATATTTGGTTTCCTATATTTGCGCACTTTCCTGTCGTGCTTGGCCGGATGAATACCAAGATCATTGCAAAGCCGGACTTGTTACTGCGTCCACTTCAAACACAGTTCATGAATCATGTGTTCTTCGTCCGCGGCCACGATGCAGACCGGTTTTGAATCGGCACTCTCAAGCCGCGCCGCATTGGCCAGGTTCGCTGCCTGATCTAGACCAAGCCCCATGAATTTCAGCGGAGTGCAGATATTTGCACGTACGGTTGCCCCGTTCTCACCGATACCTCCGGAAAAGACCAGCGCATCGATGCCCCCCGCCTTGGCGGCAAGACTTCCTATTGCTCCGCTGATTTGCCGGCAAAAATATTCCACGGCAAAACCGGCAGCAGCGCTCTTGCTCTTGAGGAGGTCGCTCATTTCACTGCTTTCACCGTCGGACAAGGCAAGCAAACCCATTTTATGGAACACGATGTCACGCAGGGCTACGGGATCGTACCGCTGTGCCAGCTCCAGCATCACGCCGGGATCAAGGTCGCCACTGCGCGTTCCCATCGTGATGCCTCCTGCCGGGGTAAAGCCCATTGTGGTGTCCTGCGAACGCAGCCCGCGCATCAGGCACAGGCTGGCACCGCTACCCAAGTGTGCCACTATCACATTCCCGTAAGCCTTTTCTCCCAGCATTTCCGGCAACCGGGACGCGACATGCGCGTAGTTCAAGCCGTGGAATCCGTAACGTCGCAGGCCGTATGCAGCAGGAATGGGCAATCGTTTGGAAAGCTCCGGCATGGTGGTGTGAAATGCCGTATCGAAACAAGCGATTTGCGGCACTGAAAAGCGATCGCGGCACAGCTCCAGGCCCAGCAGATTGCCCGGCAGATGCAACGGGGCCAAATGCACGATGCTGTTCAGCCGCTCCAATTCCGCATCATCCACCACACGCGCCGCGTCGGTGATGTCGCCGCCATGCACGAATCGGTGACCGACGATGTCGGGTGCGTGCCCGCCAAGATCGCGCATCAACTGCTCAAACCCTGATGCCGGATCGCGCAGATGCCCGTAGCGGAAATCGCGGCGAGAACCGTCTGCGTCGAACAGGCTGGCCTTGACCGATGAAGAACCGCTATTGATGGTGAGGATGGTTTTCATGGGCAGGATACTGGATACGGGATACAGGCATCAGGAAGGGAGCAGCGACTATCCCTGCATCCTGTATCCCGTATCCTGATTTCTAAAACGGCCACGTCCATCCATCCGCCTCCGGCAGATCGACGCCGTTTTCATAAGCGTAGTTGCGGCATTCGATCTGCCTGTTCAACATCTGCTCTTTTACGTGCGCTCCCGCCACATGCAGCGCAGGCAGACGGTCAATGATGTCGATCACCAGGCTGAAGCGGTCGATCTGGTTGCGGATTGCCAGTTCCAGCGGCGTATTGATGCTGCCTTTTTCCTTGTAACCGCGCACATGGAAATTCTTGTGGTTGGTGCGACGGTAGGCGAGCCGGTGAATCAGCCAGGGATAGCCGTGGAAATTGAACATCACCAGCTTGTCCAGCGTGAACAGGCTGTCGAAATCGCGGTCGCTCATGCCATGCGGGTGTTCGCTTGCTGGAGTGAGCTTATACAGGTCCACGACGTTGATGAATCGTATCTTGAGATCGGGAAAATGCTCGCGCAACATCACGACTGCCGCCAGCGCTTCCTTGGTCGGGACGTCGCCTGCGCTTGCCATCACCACATCCGGCTCTCCATCCTGGTCGTTGCTCGCCCAATCCCAGATGCCGATACCCTTGGTGCAATGCTTGCTGGCAGCATCCATATCCAGAAACTGCAAGTGCTTCTGTTTGTCGCACACAATGACGTTGATATAGTTGGTGCTCTTCAGGCAATGGTCGGCAACGGACAGCAGGCAGTTCACATCGGGCGGCAGATAGATGCGAGTGACTTCCGGGCTCTTGTTCACCACCAGATCCAGGAAGCCGGGATCCTGGTGTGTGAAGCCGTTGTGATCCTGCCGCCATACGGTGGACGTAATGAGCAGGTTCAACGACGACACCGGCGCGCGCCAGGGCACGTCCTTGGACATCGCCAGCCATTTGGCATGCTGGTTGAACATCGAGTCGATGACATGCACGAAGGCTTCGTAAGTTGAAAAGAAGCCGTGCCGTCCGGTAAGCAGATAGCCTTCCAGCCAGCCTTCCAGCGTGTGCTCGGAAAGCATTTCCATCACCCGGCCATCCGTCGCCAGTTCGCCGCCGTCCGCGTCTTCAGGCAGGGTTTCCGCCAGCCACATCTTCTTGCTTGCCTCATAGATATTGTCCAGCTTGTTCGAACTGGTCTCGTCCGGTCCGAATACACGGAAGCTGTGCATGTTGTCGCGCATGATGTCGCGCAGGAATTTGCCGAGCGGACGTGTATTTTCAGCCAGTATGGTGCCGGGCTTGGTCACGGCGATCGCGTAATCCTTGCAATCGGGCATATGCAGCGCCTTGCGCATCAGACCGCCATTGGCATGGTGATTTGCGCTCATGCGCCGGTTGCCCTTGGGTGCCAGTGCTTTCAGCTCGGGCAGCAGGGTTCCGTTCGCGTCGAACAATTCGGATACTTTGTAGCTCTCCAACCATTCATTCAGCTTGGCGAAATGTTCCGGCGTCTTCAGGTCGCCGATCGGCACCTGGTGCGCGCGCCAGAAGCCCTCCACTTTTTTTCCATCCACTTCTTTCGGTCCGGTCCAGCCCTTGGGTGAACGCAGCACGATCATCGGCCAGCGCGGACGCACCGGTTTGTTGCTGCTGCGCGCTTCCTGCTGAATACGGCGAATCTCGAGCACGCATTGCTCCATCGTCGCGGCCATCGCCTGATGCATGGTTTCAGGATCGCTGCCCTCGACAAAATGCGGCGTCCAGCCGTAACCCTTGAACAGGTTCTCCAACTCCTCGTGCGAGATCCGCGCGAGGATGGTCGGGTTGTTGATCTTGTAACCGTTGAGATGCAGGATGGGCAGCACCGCGCCGTCGCGGATCGGATTCAGGAATTTGTTTGAATGCCATGACGTCGCCAGCGGTGCGGTTTCGGATTCACCATCACCCACCATCACCGTCACAATCAGGTCGGGGTTGTCATAGGCCGCACCGAAGGCGTGCGACACGCTGTAGCCGAGTTCGCCGCCTTCATGGATAGAACCCGGCATCTCCGGCGTGCAATGGCTGCCGATGCCGCCCGGGAAAGAGAACTCCTTGAAGAATTGGCGCATGCCTTCCTCGTTCTCGCTCTTGTTCGGATAGACCTCGCTGTACCTGCCTTCCAGATATACCGGACCCAGGATGCCGGGTGCGCCGTGCCCCGGCCCTGCCAGAAAGATGGCATTCAGGTCGTACTTGTTGATCAGGCGGTTCATGTGGATGTAGGCAAAGGCCAAGCCCGGACTCGAACCCCAGTGCCCCAGCAGTCGGCTCTTGATGTGTTCGAGTTTGAGCGGTTCCTTGAGCAGCGGGTTATCGCGCAGATAGATCATGCCCGCAGCAAGGTAGTTGCAAGCGCGCCAGTAGGCATGTATGCGTTTGGCTTCGTCCGGAGACAATGGCATTTCGGGATTATTCATGCGTTATTCCTCGTACTGAATAAAGTATAGATAGAATCATGACCCGGCCATATTAAATTCTGTTTAATCAAGTCATTTTCTAATTCGGAATTCATGCCGGAGCCTCACGAGCCCGATCCGCAAGGGCATTTCCCACCGTCGGATAATTGAGCCTTACCTGCAACTCCTGTTTTATTCTCGAATTCGTCAGGCGCCGCGATTCATTCATGAACGATAGCATCGATTCGGGT
Organism: Sideroxydans sp. CL21; assembly: GCF_902459525.1. Classification (NCBI taxonomy): domain Bacteria; kingdom Pseudomonadati; phylum Pseudomonadota; class Betaproteobacteria; order Nitrosomonadales; family Gallionellaceae; genus Sideroxydans; species Sideroxydans sp. CL21. The sequence goes on along the minus strand of NZ_LR699166.1, from coordinate 184,043 downwards.
ATGGATCGTTGGGCCTCGGCGCGGCTGATGCGTTGCGGGCGCGGTAATTGATACGCATCGGCAACGACATCGAAGTAATCGCCCATTTTCATTACGCCGTCGTCGCTGGCGTGATACACGCGGTTTGGCTGGCCGCGATGCATGGCAGCAACAATGATCTGTGCGAGATCGTCGGCGTGGATGTGGTTGGTGTAACTGTCTTCGTCCGCCGCAATGGCCGGCATGCCGTTCCGCAGTCGCTCCAGCGGCAGCCGATCTTCCGCATAGATACCGGGAACTCGCAATATGCTGGCCTTCACGCCATTCACTTTTGCCCAATGGCGTATCTGCGATTCTGCATCCACCCGCCGTTGTGCGCGTGCCGACTGGGGGTTCACCGTATACGTCTCGTTCACCCAGGCACCTTCGCAATCGCCATACACCCCGCTGGTGCTGATGTAGATGAACTGCCGGGGCAGCCTGCCTTTCGATAACGCGGCGAGAAGATGGCGGGTGCGAACATCCTTTGCCCCTGAATTGGGTGGCGGCGCAAGGTGCAGCACGATATCCGCCAGCCCTGTTATCCTGGACAAACTCTTGCGATGATCCAGATCGCCCGGGATTGGAATGGTGTCCATCGCGCGCAGTGCATCGCGTTGTATACCGTTTCGTATCAGCGCGTAGATGTGATAGTTCTTCCGGAGCAGTCGGATGGTGCGCCGTGCGATGTCTCCGCAACCAATGATGAGCATTCGTTCCATGCGCTAATTATGCGTTAAAATCGCGGCCTTTATTCAACCGGACAGTCCCATGAGTTTCAAGACCACCATTCTGCCAAGCAACCATTCCTTCCCCGTCGGCAAAGACGAGACCATATTGGAAGCTGCTCTGGAACATGGTTATACGCTACCGTATAGCTGCCGCAACGGCGCATGCGGCGTGTGCAAGGGCAAGATTCTTCAGGGATCGGTGGATTACGGCAAAGCACAGGCCTTTGTGCTGAGCGAGGAAGAAAAAAGTGCAGGGTTTGCGCTGTTCTGCTGCGCCAAGCCGCTTTCCGATCTGGTGGTCGAAAGCCACGAAGTGACGACCTCGCAGGAAATTGTGGTAAAGACGCTGCCCTGCCGCGTTGAAAAGATGGTCAGGATGACCGACGATGTAATGGCGCTGTACCTCAAGTTGCCCACCAACGAACGTCTGCAATTCCTTTCAGGCCAATACATCGACATCCTGCAGAAGGAAGGCAAGCCGCGCAGTTTTTCGCTGGCGAATGCGCCGCATGCGGACGATTTGCTGGAGTTGCATGTACGCAATATCGCGGGCGGCGAATTCACCCACCACGTTTTCAACGCCATGAAAGTGCGCGACATCCTGCGCATCAAAGGCCCGCTTGGCAGTTTCTTTCTGCATGAAGACTCGCCCAGGCCTATTGTCTTTGTTGCCAGCGGTACCGGCTTCGCACCTGTAAAAGCGATTATTGAACACGCGCTGCATATCGGTTTCAAACGCGAGATGCATTTCTATTGGGGCGTGCGCAAGCAATCCGATTTCTACATGCTGGACAAGGCGCATGAATGGGAAGCGCAGGGTATCAAGTTCACGCCTGTCGTTTCCGAGGAACAATGGAACGGTCGCACGGGATTCGTGCATCAGGCTGTGCTGGATGATTTCAAGGACCTGTCGGCCTATGCCGTATATGCCTGCGGTGCTCCCGTGGTAGTGGAAGCCGCGCATCGTGAATTCACCTCGCAACGCGGATTGCCCAATGATGCGTTCTATTCCGACGTGTTTACCTACACGCCGAAAATCTGATTGGTGCTTTTCTGATATTTGTTCCCGGCAATTCCAGGTCTGATCCTTCGAACCAGCCGGATATGGATTTAGCATTCATTGGCAGCAATGGTTAACGGTAATCCCAATGTATGAGGTTGGGCTGAACCAGCTTGATGCGCGCCTCATTCTCAATCAGCACATCCATCTCATGCGGGCCGGGATCGCTGGATAAAATCAGCAAGTACGTCTCGCCTTCCAACTGATGAAGGTACTTTATGCCGAAACGTTTGTAGTATTTGAAAATGACGGCTTCATCTGCATCCGGAGCCAGCGTCACAAGATATTCATCGGGCACGCGCGGCTGCTGTTCAGCCTTTTCTGTAGTGTATTTCTCAACTGGCGGCTCCTGCGCTGGAGGCGTGACTGCGCAACCCGAAAACATGGACATCACCACCGCCATCAGGCCCGGCAACAGCATGTACTTGACGCGCTCCATCCTTGTCTCCCGTTCAGACATTTCGAAGTGCGAATTCAGCTTCGAAACGGTCGTCATGCGCGGTTATTATCCATGTCGGGAGTTTAACAGCGTCATTCAGGATGGGATATATGCCAAAGGATATAGAACTGTTTCTATATCCTTTCAGCACTAATCGCCTTTCGGATGTAAGGACTAATTCCAGCTATGCCGCTTTTTGAAAATAGGCAATTGCTTCCTCATGCTTGCCCAGTTTTTCGGCGAGCTGGCCCAGAGCGGAATAAGCAGCGCGGCTGGATTCGAGGCTGAGACTGGCATCCAGATAGCTCTGCGCTTTTCCCCACAGTTGCTGGTGCATGCAGAGCTTGCCCAATGCAAGCAGCAGCCCCGCATCGTCGGTATGCTTTTTCAACCAGCGCTCTGCCTGTTCGATCTGCGCGATGTTATTGTCGTTGCGGCATTCCCCGTACAAAGTGACCAGTTCGCTATCCCATTGAGCATTGAGGCTGTCCGTCAGCAATTGCTGCGCGCCTTTGCAATCTCCAAGCCGGTTGAATGCCTCTGCCGCTGCGGCGGAGATTTTGGCGCGTTGCCTGAATTCGGCGGGTATGGATTTCCATATCGCGCGCAGGGTTGTGATGTCCGCTCCCTGACTGCGCAGTTTTTCCAGCCAGGCTTGCTGCCGCAGTTGGGTAGCGACGACTTTGTCGATCGCATTGCGTTTTTCCAGTTGCGTCATGACATCCAGCACCGCATCCCAGTTGTGCGCCTGTTGCTGCGCTTTCAGTTCCAGACTGAGCGCACCGATATGCTTGTGCATGCCCGTGTCGTTCAATTCCTTCAGGGAATTGAGTGCCGACTGGGGCTGCTTTTGATCGAGCATGAATTCAGTCTGCGCGATCAGGCGCATCGTCGATTCGCCCACGGTCTTGCCTTCGCCGCTGGCGAGATAAGCGTCGCGCCTGTCGAATTCGCGCTGTTCATGCGCGGCGCGGGCAGCGACGATGGAATTGAGCCCGGATTTCTCGCCCAGTTCCATTGCCCGTACCGCGGCTTTTTCTGCGGCCGCAAAGCGCCCCTCGAAATAGGCCTTGAGCGATTCCATCATCGCCGCGCGGCCCTTGCTTGCAATACGCTCTTCTCGAAAGGCGCGTACATATACCGGCAATTGCATCGCTGCCACCGCCAGGCGCACCAGCAGATATCCCAGCACAAAGACCGCGAGCAAAGCGAACACGAAAAGCGTCAGCGAAATTTCTACCCTGTAAGGTGGATAGACCAGTTGCACATAACCGGGATTGCGCGCAGCCAGCGTCACACCGACTGCGGCGGCAAACAATCCGAGCAACCATAACAGTCCTTTCATCGCTCGCTCCGTTCGTGCGTTACGCGATAATTGCGCACTGCTTCCAGACTGCCGCTGATATCCGGCAGATCAATGACGATGCTGGACGCGGCAAGTTTCTGCAAAGTACCGAGCGCCTCCGCACTTTCGCTGGATCTGACGTCGAAATAGCGCTTTAGCCATTCCTGCGATGTCTTCAGATCGCGGCGAAAACTGACTTGGTCTCGCGTCAACAGGGCCATACGGGCCGAGAGCAATCGCAGTTTCAGGTTCTCGCGCAGAAAGAATGTCTGCGTCGGCGACAACAGCGGCATTTCCTGGCGCTCGGTATTTTCGATCCGTACCAGGCTCTTTGTCTCCTGCCAAATTTCACTCCAGAATCGCTTCCAGGTTCCCTCTGCCGGATCGACCCCCGCTGCCTGCTTCGGCGGCTCGATATGCGTGTCCTGTACCAGCGGCAAGCTGTCCACTACGGCGATCACACTATCCAGACGCAGATTGATGGCCGGAACGTCGACGTAGGGTACTGCACGCAATTTCTCGATATCCTGGCCTATACGCTTTTTCAGGTTAGCGAACGCGGGACGTTGCAGCCGGCTTTCAGCTTGTTGCATGGCAATCAAAGCCGCCTTCACATTGGCGGACAATTGCAATTGTTGTCCGGCGATCAGCAGCATCTGCTCCACTTCCGCCAGCGCGGTCTGATCGCGACTGCTCGACATTTCCTGATACAGTGACTCGAGCGCGGCACGTTGATTCTGGGTCTCGGCATATTTGCTTTCCACCAGGCTGAGCTTGCCGCCCAGCTCGCGCACCAATTCCTGATTCTGCACTACCAGCATCTGGTTGGTCTTGTTCGCCGCTTCCACTTCGGACAAGCGTCGCGCCACTTCCTGCTGCGTCTGGTTGAGTTGGGAATGGGCATCCAGCCACTGCCAGATGAAGATCACCACCAGCACGGCCAGAGTAAGTTGCGTCAGCGTCACGCGCGCCAGCAAGTCTCCGATTCTATTGCCGTGAGGGGCGTGTGGCACACCGGCAGGTGTTGCCGTTTCAGGTGAGGTGCCGGACTTAACTGTAGAAGCAGGTTGCTGTACTGGATCGTTCATCGCGTCATTTCCGTTTTGTGTTTGCCCATGCTATCAAACCCGACAACAGTCCGTCATCTCCGGATTCGGTGATGGTGACATGCTGCCAACCCTGTTGCCTTGCCGCTGTTGCGATGCGCTCGTGCGGCACAAACAGCGGCAAGTCCGTGAGCCTTGTTCTGTCAGGCTCTTCGAGCATCCCCCACAAATGGCTCAATGCCTCGCTGCTGGTCACAGAAATCGCAGAGGTCGCTCCCGCCAGCATTTCGCCTGCGTTCATTTCCGGTTTGCTGCGAATATAGCAGGTGACATATTCCACTTGCGCTCCGCGTGCCCTGAGCGTGTCGCCCAGTAGCTCGCGTCCGCCGTCGCCGCGCAGGATCATCACATGCTTTCCGGCTACATCCTGCAATTCTGCCAAAGCCAGCAACCCCTCACTGTCAAAGCGCTCTGCGGGAGCGATGACGCGGGCAACACCCAGTTCGTTCAATGCTTTCGCACTGGACTGTCCGACGGCGGCGATCTGCATAGATGCGGGAATATCTCCTGCTGCGCGTATCGCAGCCATACCATAGCGCACCGCATTCGGGCTGATGAAGATCGCAAGGTCGGTTTGTTTGAGGCGGGAGATTTGTTCGCGCAACAACTGATCGTCGTGCACCGCTTTGATCTCCAGCAGCGGGAACAACAATGGTTTGCCGCCGAATTGTTCGATACGCCGGGCCAATTCAGCCGCTTGTTCACGCGGACGCGTGATGACGATGTTGAGTCCGGCTAGCGGCAAGCTGGAAACCATAAATTCATTTGCCACAGAGGTCACAGAGACAACCGGCTTCGGTTGGATATTTCCTCTGCGTGCTCTGTGCCCCCTGTGGCATGAAGTCTTTTCGCCGTCTACAAAGACAGCGCCGCAAGGATTGCACCTGCGCCCTGCTTGAGCAAGTCTTGCGCAACGATATCGCCCAGCGCCTCAGGATTGGTGATGTCGCCCATATGCTCGGCGCGCAGCAAGCGCTTCCCGTCTGGCGTCGCGACAAAACCGCGCATACGCAGCTTGCCGTTCTGCACTTCGGCAAAGCCGCCCAGCGGCACTTGGCAGCTACCCGCCAGCGCCCGGCTCATGGCACGTTCTGCCAGCACGCAGGCCGCAGTGTCGGCATGATGCAAGGGAGCGAGTACGGCCTTCAGGTCGGTCCTTCCAGCGCGCGTCTCGATGCCCAGTGCCCCCTGCCCCACGGCGGGCAGGCTGTCTTCGCTGGAGATCACGGCGCGGATGCGGTCGCCCAAGCCCAGCCGTTTCAAGCCGGCAGCAGCGAGAATGATCGCCGCATATTGGCCTTCGTCCAGCTTGCGCAGCCGGGTCTGCACGTTGCCGCGCAACGGCTCTATCTTCAAATGCGGGAAGCGTGCGCGCAACTGGCTTTCGCGGCGCAGGCTGGACGTTCCAACCACACTGCCTGCCGGCAATGCGGCGAGATTATCGAATTTGTTGGATACGAAAGCGTCGCGCGGATCCTCGCGTTCTCCAATGCAGGCCAGCGCAAAGCCTTCCGGCAAATTCATCGGCACATCCTTCAGCGAGTGCACCGCGATGTCCGCGCTGCCGTTTTCCAGCGCAGTCTCCAACTCCTTCACAAACAGGCCCTTGCCGCCGATCTTGGACAAGGTCACGTCCAGAATCTGGTCTCCTTGCGTGGTCATGCCCAGGATACTGACGGATGTTTGTGGGTATAATGCCCGTAACCTGTCGCGAATATGTTCCGCTTGCCACATGGCTAACGCGCTTTCGCGTGAAGCGATCACCAGACGGGTTGGAGGAATGAAAGAAGCCTGATTCATCGGGTTTTCCTAAAATTTGTGACTAAATATTATGCGGTTAATACGCGGCGCATTCTAACAGGTGCGCCGTCCTTTTGCGCCGACGACACACTCTGACAAAATGAACCTGATCTCAGCACCAGCCTCCATTTCCAGCAAAGACCTGCCCTTGCGCGACGATGTGCGCCTCCTTGGCCGCATCCTTGGAGACACCCTCCGCGAACAGGAAGGCGAAGAGACTTTCCAACTGGTCGAGAGCGTGCGCCGCGCCGCTGTGCGCTTCCGCAAAACTCAGGACGAGCGCGACGGCGAAACGCTCGAACAGATGCTGGATGCGCTTTCGCCCAGCGATACACTGGCCGTGGTTCGCGCTTTCAGTTATTTCTCGCAGCTTTCCAACATTGCCGAAGACTTGCATCACAATCGCCGCCATCGTGCCCACCTCAAAGCAGGCACTCCACCCAAGGACGGTACGCTGCAATTGGCACTGGACCGCCTGCAGGAAAAGAAGATCGACAAGGAGACGCTGCAGGCTTTTCTGGACAACGCGCTGGTTTCGCCGGTGCTGACCGCCCACCCCACCGAAGTGCAGCGCAAGAGCATACTCGATTGCCAGCTCATCATCTCCAGTCTGCTTTCGAACCGCGACCGCGTGGACATGACACCGGACGACCTCGCCGAAAACGAGGAGGCCCTGCATCGCTTTGTGCTGATCCTGTGGCAGACGCGCATGTTGCGCACCGCCAAACTCAACGTGCGCGACGAGATCCGTAACGGCCTTGAGTACTACCGCTACACCTTCCTGTCCGAGATACCCAAGCTCTATGCGAATCTGGAGAAGCAGCTGGAAGCGCGCTTCGACAAGGACATCAAAGTACCTCCGCTGCTGCGCGTCGGCAGCTGGATCGGCGGCGATCGCGATGGCAATCCCTTTGTCACGCATGATGTGATGACTGACGCGGTACAGGAACATTCCGCACTGGCGTTTGAATATTACCTGAAGGAAACTCACATCCTCGGTACGCGCCTGAGCCTGACCGACCGTCTGGTCGAGGTCACACCCGAGATGCGCAAACTGGCGGATGCCTCGCCGGACAAGGCCTCTGCGCGCGACGACGAACCTTACCGGCGCGCGCTGATCCTGATCTACTCGCGCCTGTCGGCCACCGCCAAACAGCTCGGCCACGATCTTTCTTATTTTGCCCCCGTGGACAAACATGCGCAGCCTTATGCCACGTCGCAGGAATTCATCGCCGATCTCGATGTGATGATCGATTCGCTGTTCAGCCATGGCGCGTTCTATCTCGCACGCGGCCGGCTTGCCAACCTGCGCCGCGCCGCCGAATTGTTCGGCTTCTACCTCGCGCCGCTGGACATGCGCCAGCATAGCGCCATCCTTGAACAGACCGTGGGCGAGTTGTTCTCTCACAGTTCCGGGAAAGCAAACTACGCCGACCTCAATGAGCTGGCAAAGCGCCAGGTTTTGCTGGAAGCGCTGCAAGCCAACAAGATTTTGCTGACCGACATCGAGCGCTATTCCGACGTTCCGCAGAGCGAACTGCGCATCATGCAAGCTGCGGCTTCCATTCACAAACGCTTCGGGCACGGCGCGCTGCCCAACCACATCATCTCCAAGGCCGATGCGGTGAGCGACATGCTCGAAGTCGCACTGATGCTGCAACAGGTTGACCTGCTTGAAGGCGGCAATACGCTGCACGTCAACATCATCCCGCTGTTCGAAACCATCGAGGACCTGCGCGGCGGTGCGGCCATCATGGACGATCTTTTCTCCATCCCGTGGTACCGCAAGCTGCTGGCCAGCCGCGGCAATACGCAGGAAGTCATGCTGGGCTATTCCGACAGCAACAAGGATGGCGGATACCTCACCGCCAACTGGGAGCTGTACAAGGCCGAAGTCGAGTTGGTTAAGGTATTCGAGAAGCACGGCATCGAGTTGCGCCTGTTCCATGGCCGCGGCGGCACCGTGGGTCGCGGCGGCGGCCCGAGCTACGACGCCATCCTGGCCCAACCGCCGGGCAGCGTGAACGGCCAGATACGCATCACCGAACAGGGCGAAGTGATCGCCAGCAAATATTCCAACCCCGAGATTGGCCGTCGCAACCTGGAGACACTGATCGCCGCGACCATCGAAGCTACGCTGCTGCATCATCACGGCGCGGACAGCACCATGCCGGAATATCACCGCATCATGGAAGCCCTGAGTCTTGATGCTTTTGTTTCCTATCGCAAGCTGGTGTACGAGACTCCCGGTTTCACCGAGTTCTTCTTTACCGCAACACCAATTCGCGAGATCGCCGAACTCAACATCGGTAGCCGCCCCTCTTCGCGCAAGGCCTCTGACCGCATTGAGGACCTGCGCGCAATCCCCTGGGTGTTCAGCTGGGGCTTGAGCCGCATGATGTTGCCGGGCTGGTTCGGTTTCGGCAGCGCGGTGAAGCAATTCGTCGAACGCGAAGGCGATGCCGGACTCAAGCAGCTGCAGGCGATGTACCAGAACTGGGCATTCTTCCGCGGCATGCTGTCGAACATGGACATGGTGCTATCCAAAAGCGACATGGGCATCGCCTGGCGCTATGCCGAATTGGTACAGGACGTTGAGTTGCGCGACCGCATCTACGGCGCGATCAACAGCGAATGGGAGACCACCATCGAGATGTTGTTCGCCGTGACCGGCAACACCACCCTGCTCCAGGACAACCACGCTTTCGCACGCAGCTTGCTGACTCGAACTCCGTATATCGATCCGCTCAACCACTTGCAGGTCGCCTTGCTGCACCGGCATCGCGCAGGCGACAAGGACGAAAAAGTGAAGCGCGCAATCCATCTCACTATCAACGGTATCGCGACAGGGCTTCGTAACAGCGGCTGATTTATATATCGCTGACCATCACTGCACGAGGTAGTTGAAGCAGCCGCCTTTTGCATTTTCAGAGCCGGAACAGATAAAAAAGGGGAGGCCGAAGCCTCCCCATTTTTTTCCAGCATTGGTTGTTGTGAATCTTATTCGTATATCAATTCCTTCCACCTTGCTTTAACCGGTTTGCATCAACCGCTGCGAACTTGTGCCCGCAGCGGTTGAACTAGCCGATTAGAACAGGACGTACATATTAATGGCGGTTACTTTGCTGCCTGAAACTTGTGTGTTGGTCAAATTAGTAGGATTAGGGTTAAGGTTCGTGGAAACCGCATTCCAATACGATCCGGTCTGATCAACCCACGACAAACGAGCCAGCATGTTTTGCGCAAACTTGTAAGTAGCTGTCAAGTAAATCGCGTTATCTGACATGTTGTTGTTACTTGCATCAGCCACACCACTGCTGGCGCGACGGATGGCCGCACCGATCGTGGCAACTTCCGGAATGACGCCGATTTCCGCATCAATGTTGAAGGAACTACGAGTCAGCGTACCTCCGTTAAAGGCATTAGGAGCCTCATTTGTGGCAGCAGCAGGAGCCCTTGCATAGCTGAAGTAGAAGCCAGTTGGCATGTCACCCAGCGTGCCCTGCATCTGGCCATCGATCGCCCATGCCTTGCTCTGCATCATTATTGCGCTTGTGGCGGCAGCGGGATTAACATTACTACCATCGTTCAGCGATGAACCGCTCCAGTTCTGGAAGCCCAAAGCGGAATCCCAGCCTGCCAGATCAAACAAGCCCGCTACGCGCAGATAGGTGGAACCCAAGGTTGCTTGTTGTCCGGTTGCCATACCGCTCATGTTGAACTTGGTGATGTTGACGAAGCCCATGTCGCTGTTCACCACGGCTGCAACACCATCCGCGCCCGTCGCAGTGCCGATGTACTGTTGTGCAGAGACCGCGTTAATGAACTCGCTCTTTTGACCTAAAGGAGCACTGCCCAATGCATTACCAACGGTATTGGTAATCGAATGGATGGCATTGGCACCGGTATTCAAGTATTCAAAACCGTAGGATGCACCTTGGCCGTTTGTGGCGAAGGGAACCATACCAGCATGGATACCGCTGCTGCCAATTTCGGGCAGGATTGCCAGTTTGCCGGAATCGATTGCGGCTGCACCCGATAGGGTGATCTCGGATAACCAGCCAGCATAATCACTCACACGGCCACCGACGAATAGGGACGCTTCACCGGCAATGCCGGGCAGGTAGAAACCGCCGTTACCTGCATTCTTTGTGACGCCAGAAAGGTTAGGATTCTGGTTGGTCTTGACATAGCCCATGCTGGCCAGGAAGTTCATGTTCAACGTATCCGGAATCGACAGGCGGTCGCCTTCGATCTTGCCTTGCGCGCCCACCATGGTGAAGCCGCCGGACTTGAATGCACGGCCAAAGCTGTTCAGCGCCGGAAAGTGCTGGAAGTGACAGGCGGAACAGGCCATACCGGTTTGGCGTGCAAACGCCGGTAATGCCGATGCTTCAGGTGCAAATGCGACCGCAGCCATCACGCCCGCCAGGGACAGTACGATTTTCTTCATTGCGTTTCTCCTCTTGTTGATAATCTCACTAAAACTTCCCAACGTATCCCTTGCGCACCGTTAAATTAAAGTTAAGCACACAAGCGTTGGGGAGGATGCTAACAATCAATATGTAAAGTAATCGTTAATAGAGGGTAAAGAAAAGGTTAAATAAACATTTTTGAGACACTTTATATCAAGTGTTAATCATTTTTTAGCTAAACTACCGTTAACCATAATAATAACATTGGTTTATAGGGTTGAAGATTAATTGCTTCCATAGCCAACTTTTTCCTGCATTTGCGACAGCCTGATAATTGGATTGTGGCGTTTACTTTTTTTAGTTGATGGGATGCCGCGCCGCGCCCCGGATTGATCCTGCAGTTTTTTTAATTTCCAATTACCAAAAAAATAGGGAGACCGAAGTCTCCCCAATCTGGGTTCCACTATTTGCCGTTGTGTGATGAGTAGAGCGCCAGCCCTCTCTGGTGCAACCTTCTGCTCTCCCCTTATCACAGAAGATCGCGAACTAGTCTCAACTCACCCGCATGGCTTGATAGTTGTTATATTTTTATTGGAACACCAATTCCTTCTACCTCGTTGTAACCGGCTTGCCTCATCCGTTGCTCACTCGCGCTTGCAACGGATGAATTAGCCAATTAGCTCAGGACGTATTAGAAGCCCATTGCCAAATCTATTGTGTAAACATTGTTGCCGTATAGATTGGGATTGTTTGTTGCATTGAAGCTGTAAATATCACCCGATTGGTGGACGTAGGTCACTTCTGCACGTACGTTCAGGGCGATGGAGTAAGTTGCACCCACCATGATTGCATTGTCGGATGCGTTTGCACCGTTAGCTACACCCGTTGCCAGCAGTCCTGCGTCTTGACCACTCTTGCCGAAACGGAAGCCAGCTTGCACCGTTGCGATACCGGGAACGACACCCAATTCAGCGCCAACTGTGAGTGCGTGTTTGGCTGCAATAGCAGTGGTGGTTGAACCGCCGTTATTGTACAGGTTGCCCATACCGTTGCTTCCCATCGGGGCATTTGCATACGATGCAACGAAGGTCAGAGGCAAGCTTCCAAGCTGACCCAGCAACTGAGCGTCAATTGCCCAAGCTTTGGTTTGTACCGGCATGCCCGCAGCGCCACCAGGACCACCAGCAAGGGTGTCGTTTACGCTAGTACCGCCCCAGTATTGACCACCGACTGCGAAGTCATAATTCGGGATCAGATCGCCGGTCATCCAGGCACCACGTGCATAGGTTGATGAATCCGCACCGTACTTACCCGTACCCGTGTTTGCGCCGAATTTTGCCAAGTTTGTGAAGAAGGAGTCGTTGTTTGCAACAAATGCCACGCCATTCGCATTGGTTGCTGTGCCGATATATTGTGCGGCGGAAATGACAGCCATCGCATTCTGGTTAAACGCGTGGACATTGACCGCGCCGGTATCCAGAATTTCAAAGCTGTCTGCAACGCCGTTGGAGGTGCTGAACGGGATTTCCAAGGTCTTAACGGTATCCCAGTTTTGCACGAACGGAACCTTAAGCCTGATCAGCGATGATGCGGCTTGTCCCGTGCCAGCGCCTGAGATGCTGTACTCAGCCTCAAAGCCGATGTTTTCGCCTACGCGCCCGCCAAAGAACAAGCTCACCTGCTGAGGAATCTGCAGCGAACCGTTATTGGTTGTCTTGCCATTAATGCTGCTGGTGCCAGGTGCACCAGGTGATCCATCAGACGGACCGTTGGTCTTGGAATACTGCATGTATCCAACGATAGCGGCATTCAAAGTGGAAGGAATGGAAAGTCCTGGCGATGTATCGCTTTTCGGATCCTCGATCTTTTCTTCGGTACCCACCATGGTGTAACCGGCAGACTTGAACGCACGACCGAATGAATTGATTGCCGGGAAATGTTGTTGGTGACAGGCGCTACATGCCATACCTGTTTGACGTGCAAATGCCGGTACAGCTGATGCTTCAGGTGCAAATGTGGCTGCTGCCATCACGCCTGCCAGAGACAGTACTATTTTCTTCATTGCAATTCTCCTCCAGAAAATTAACCCATTCGGGAACAAACGTCCCAAATCCAATTGGTAAAACGGAAACATCTTGTGCAACGTGACTCCCCTGCTTCATGCACAAGTTGGTAGGGATACTAGCAATGGCTTAGTAAAACACTCGTCAATAGAGCGTTAAAGTTTAGTTAATTTGCGTTTATTGCAACAGAACTTTATTTGGGAAGCAGATTGCTGGAGAAGCTCATCAATACTAGCTGGCAGAGTAATCGATCACCGCTGAAGTACCTACACCTTCTTTGCTGTCGAGGGTTATGCGCCAACCGTAACGATCGCATATGCGTTTCACAAGCGACAAGCCGACGCCGGCGCCGGCGCTCGATGCCCCCTTGTAATAGCGCTCCATGGCACGTTCCAATTCTTCCGGGCGCATTCCGACGCCGGTGTCCGTTACTGTCAGCTTTTCCGCTTCGACCTTCAGCAAAACAGAACCGGATTTGGTATGGAACAAGGCATTGCGGATGAGGTTGCCGATCACGATCTCCAGCAGCGGGCGTTCGACGATCAGAGTGGCTTTGGCAATTGTTTCCACGTCAAGGCGTATCGGCCGTTCGCCGACCAGGTGCCGGTGCTTCTCGACGCAGGCAAGCGCCACGTCAGACACATCGCAAGGCTGTTCATCTGCCGCCCCCAGGTGTTCGCGCGCCATCAGGAGCAAGGCCGAGGTCAGGTCTATCATGTCCTGGGTGGCGCGATGGATGCGTGTGATGCGTTCCTTCTGTTTTGGCGAAAGCGACGCATCCTGCTCCAGCACTTCGACGGCGCCCAGCATGATGGCGAGCGGCGTGCGCAATTCATGGCTCACATCCGCGGTAAAGAAATTTTCCCGCTCGATGAATTCCCGCAAACGGCGCAGATAGCGGTCAAAGGCCCGCGCCAATTCCCCCACTTCGTCGTTGCTGGTCTCCTTGATCCAGGACAGGGACAGATCGGTATCGCCCGGCTCGGCCTGCCCGACCTGTCTGGCCAATCGGGTAACCGATGAGGTGACGCGGCTCGCCAGCCAATATCCTCCGGCGGCAGAACTGAAGATCATGAACAAGGCAAAGGTTTCCACATAACGGAAATACACCGCTTCGTGGAAGTGCTGCAGCTGCGTATCGAACATCATGATGTAACGCGCGCCATATTTGTCGACAACCAGAACGCGGTAGTCGATATTGCCGACCGTCATGTTGTATTTGCCCGGCGTCAGCGCTTCAACCTCGTAGGGGATGTTTGGGCTGCGCTTGGTGTCCGAAATAACGTAGCCCTTGATGGATACGGTATTCGGCTCGATGAATATCGATTCGCTGGCGTGCTTGTTCAGCTCCTCCAGCAATGCCTCGTCCATGAGCTGATGCCCGATATGCTCGACGGTCAGGTAGGCACCGGCGGCAAGCAGGATGCTGAGACCCGCCCCGAAGATCGCATAAAAAAATGCGACCCTGAAGCGCAGACTATTGGTCTGGAACATCCGGGCTGACCAACTGGTAACCAAAACCGCGCATCGTGCGCAGCAGCTTTTTCTCGAAAGGCTTGTCTATCAGTTCCCTGAGCAAATGCACATGCGCCCGCAGCGAATCGCTATCGGGGCGCCCTTCTCCCCATACGATATGCTCGATGTCTTCGCGATTGACCACCTGTGGAGAGCGCGACATCAGGATCTCAAGAATGCGGTAAGGGATAGGCGGCAGTTCGATCGCTTTGGTGCCGCGTTTCACGGAGCATGTGAAGGGATCAAGGGTGAGATCTTCCACTGTCAATTTCTTCTGTTTCTGGGTGTGGTCTCCGCCGCGCCTGAACAGCACGCGCAATCTCAATTCCACTTCGCGCAGCTCGGCCGGCTTGACCAGATAATCGTCCGCACCGGCTTCCAGGCCGGCGATCTTGTCTTCCAGCGAATCGCGCGCCGTGATCATGAGGACCGGCGTGTCCTTGCCGCCTTCTTCTCGCAGCTTGCGGCAGAGTGTGATGCCATCCATGCCGGGCAACATCAGGTCGAGCACGATCGCATCGTATTCATTGACCAGCGCCAGGTGCATGCCGGTGATGCCATCCCCGGCCGCATCCACGACATGACCTTTCGTTTCCAGAAAGTCGAACATGTTGGAAGCCAGGTCCCGGTTGTCTTCGATAATTAGTACGCGCATAGTTTATTTCCCGTATTCCTTCACAATTCCCATTTGTCGACGGCTGATTGGCAATTTCTCTTCCAGCCCCTTTACGTTCATCAGCCAGCCACTTTCGCCCTCATCGCCGCCTTTTTCAAACCCCATGACAGCGTCTCTTGCCACGAGACAGTTACGATGGATGCGCACAAAGCGTGTGGCGTATTCTTTTTCCAGCGCCGTGAGCGACTCTTCGATGAGATATTCGCGCTCGGCAGTGCGCACTGTAACGTATTTCAGTTCCGCCCGCAGGTAGAGTACCTGGTCGATGGGGATCAGCAGCACTTTGCCGCGCTCGTGGGCAGACAGATTGCTGCGCGCTTCCGGGGTGAGTTCACGCAGCACTTCGGTGCGTATCGGAACCAGATCGCGTGCCCTGGACAGCGCATCGAACAGGCGCCCCAGCCGGATCGGTTTGAGCAGGTAGTCTATGGCGCGCTGTTCGAATGCCTGTATGGCATAGGCGTCGTAAGCCGTCGTGAAGATGATCAGCGGAGGCTGTGCGAGTTTGTTCAGATGGCCTGCCAGCTCGATCCCGTCCATTTGCGGCATGCGTATGTCCATCAGCACAACTTCGGCGGGCGTCTCGGCAAGCTTGTCCAGGGCCTCTTGCCCGTTCGCTGCTTCGCCCACCAGTTGCAGAGGAAACTGGGCGGCGCAGTCGGCAAGCTTCTCCTTGAGCCGGTTGCGCGCGGGCGTTTCGTCATCCACGATGAAGACGGTGAGCGGCAAGGTGATCGTGTCGGTCATGCTGTCTGCCCCAGAGAAATGGATATTTCGCGTAGCGTCTCCCGGTACCCCTCTCCCCGCGGGATAACCAACGACTTGCCCGCTTTCGGGCTTAGTCGGATGGCTAGTAGTTCCACCAGAGGGGGCACGGAGGTGAGGGAACGATCATGGCGCATACGATTAATCATATTTCAGATTGCGCCTTGATTGTCACGTAAGGGATAAGGATATGAACAATATATCGATCCGCATCGGTCTCGACCTGGTATTTCGCTTCGACGTCAAACAGCAGGTCCAGACGTTCACGGATGTTGGAGAGCGCCATCTTGTTGCCCGAGGTGCGTGTCGCAGCCTGATTTTTAGCGGGGTTGCTCACTTCCATATGCAATTCGTCGCTCTCCCGATACACCCTGACATCAATGATTCCTCCTTCTGCCAGGGGTTCAATTCCGTGGTAAACAGCATTTTCCAGCAGTGGTTGCAGGATCAGCGGCGGAATGAGCGCGTCTGGCGGCATTTTTTGTGTATCCCAACGCACCTGAAGGCGTTCGCCCAAACGCAATTCTTCTATAGCCAGGTATTGCCGTGCAAGCTCCACTTCCTTGCTTAACAAGACCAGTTCTTTCTGATCCGTCATCGCCATACGGAACAGATCCGCCATGTCTTCCAGCGCAATTTCTGCACGCTTGGGATCGTCCCGCATGATGCTCAGCACGGTGTTGATGGTGTTGAACAGGAAATGCGGCCGGATGCGCGCCTGCAAGGCCTGCAGCCTCGCTTCATGCCGCGCCGGAGAGAGCGCCTCTGCCCGCAATCGGAAGTAATAGAGCAATATCAATGCAAAGGCGATGCTTATCAACGCATGGCGTATGTAGCGAAATGCCCCGAGTTCCGCTCCGGAAAACAGATCCCCGCCCAGCATATCGATCAATACGGTAACCGTCGCCACGATGGCTGATACGGCCAGCATGCCCTGCCAATAGGGCATCCGGCTTAACACAGGATTGAATGCATACAGCAACAGCAGGTTGGTAAGCAACACGGGTTGCAGCAGCGCAGAACCCCGAAGCAGGCTGTTCAGCAGATTGCCGAGTGAGATGGACTGCAACGCCAGACCGAACAGCGCAATGCCGTTGGCCAGCAACACGATGCGCAGAACCGTGCCCAGGTTTACGAAGCTGGGCAACAGCTTGGGGGGAATGTTTTGATTTATACTGCGCGTCTCACTCATAAGTATGCAAACTTTAAGGTTCATTCCCCCTTCCTAACCTTCCCCCGCAAGCGGGAGAGGAATGGATAGAAGGTTTGGCCGCTCATTCTGGACAAGACATGGCAACGATGCAAGACAATCAGACATGGTCGGGGCGCTTCAATGAACCCGTGGCGGAATTGGTGAAACGCTATACCGCTTCGGTGGATTTCGACAAGCGCCTGGCGCTGTTCGACATCCAGGGTTCCCTGGCGCATGCTCAGATGCTCGCCGGCTGCGGCATCATCTCCGCGCAGGACCTGAAAGATATCCAGCGCGGCCTTGGGCAGATCGAGAGCGAGGTCGTCAGCGGCGATTTCGTCTGGCAACTTGACCTGGAAGACGTGCACCTGAATATTGAAAAGCGCTTGACCACGTTGGTCGGAGATGCGGGCAAACGCCTGCACACCGGGCGTTCGCGCAATGACCAGGTGGCGACCGACATCCGTTTGTATCTGCGCAGCGCGATCGACGATATCACGCTGTTGCTCAAAGGTTTACAGACCGCTTTGCTGGATCTGGCGCAACACCACACGCACACCATCATGCCCGGATTCACGCATCTGCAGGTTGCCCAACCGGTGAGCTTTGCGCATCACCTGATGGCGTATTTCGAGATGTGCCAGCGCGATGTGGAACGTTTCGGCGATGCGCGTCATCGCGTCAACCGCCTGCCGCTCGGCGCGGCGGCGCTGGCCGGAACCAGTTACCCGATCAAGCGCGAGCTGGTGGCCGAACTGCTGGGTTTCGAGGCGGTGTGCCAGAACTCGCTGGATGCCGTGTCCGACCGCGATTTCGCCATCGAATTCACCGCCGCCGCCGCGCTGACCATGACGCACCTGTCCCGCCTGTCGGAAGAGTTGATCCTGTGGATGAACCCGCGTTTCGGCTTCATCGACATCGCCGACCGCTTCTGTACCGGCTCTTCCATCATGCCGCAGAAAAAGAACCCGGACGTGCCGGAACTGGTACGTGGCAAGACCGGCCGCGTGAACGGGAATCTGGTCGCGCTGCTCACTTTGATGAAAGGCCAGCCGTTGGCCTACAACAAGGACAACCAGGAAGACAAGGAGCCGCTGTTCGACACGGTGGATACGCTCACCCAGACCTTGCGCATCTACGCCGACATGATGGGCGGCATTACCGTCAAGCCGGAAGCCATGCGTCGTGCGGCGTTGCAAGGGTATGCCACGGCAACCGACCTGGCCGATTATCTGGTGAAGAAAGGTTTGCCGTTCCGCGATGCACATGAAACCGTGGCCCTGGCAGTGCGCTTTGCCGAGCAACGCGGAGTGGATCTGGCAGAACTCAAGCTGGAAGAATTGCAGGAATTTTCCAACCAGATCACTGACGACGTCTTTGGTGTGCTGACACTGGAAGGCTCGCTCGCCGCGCGCAATCACACCGGAGGCACCGCTCCCAAGCAAGTGGAAGCCGCCATCGGACGCGCTCGCAAGCTGCTATCCGCCTGAACTCCGGGCAAAAAAACGGGCCACCTTGCGATGGCCCAGAATAGGAGGAGAGTATGAAAGATTGAGTTGGTTGCAACTCAAGGCTCTAACAACTCAAGTCGCATTCTAGGGACACGTTACCATGTTGCATATATGCCAAACGGTCTATATACCGGCCTATACCTTTCGCCCAACCGTGCCCCACCCTTCAAAGTGATTGAATCACTGCGCTATTTACTCCGTTTCCCGCCGCTGACCCGCTCTATCCCGGCAATATCTTTTGCCGACATCACTCCGGCAAACCCGTGCTGCTGCAATATTGATCGCACCTTGTCGGCCTGGTCATAACCATGCTCCAACAATAGCCATGCATCGTGCCCAAGGAAATCTTCCGCCTGTGCCACGATGCGGCGGATGTCGTCCAGTCCGTCCGCGCCTGAAGCCAGTGCAGTGATCGGCTCGAAGCGCACATCGCCTTGGGAGAGATGCGCATCGTCTGCCGCAATATAGGGTGGATTGGAGACAATGAGGTTGAAGTGCTGCCCGGCCAGCTCGGAGAACCAGTCGCTCTTCAGGAATCTTGTATTTGCAATGCCCAGTCGCCGGGCATTCCCGGTTGCCACCTGCAACGCTGCTTCCGAAGCATCCACTGCCACCACGTCGGCATCGGGTCTTCTTTGCGCTATGGAGAGCGCGATCGCGCCGCTACCCGTACCCATATCCAGCACGCGAACTCTCCCTCTCCCACCGGGGTAACCAGCGACTTGGCTGGCGTAGTTTGGCAGCCTAGTCGAATGGCTAGTAGTTCCATCAGGATGTTGGAGAGGGGGCATGTGTTGTAACGCCAATTCGACCAGCAATTCGGTTTCCGGACGAGGAATAAGTGTGTCCGGAGTCACCTTGAAGCTCAATCCATAGAACTCCCGCTCGCCCAAAATGTGTGCGACAGGCTCACCCTGTAAGCGACGTTGCAACAAGGAGTCGTAGGCTGCTTGCTGGGTTGCATGCAACACCAGTTCGGAATGCGCCAGCAAATAGGAGCGCGGAACTTGCAGGACGTGCTGCAGCAGGCATTGCACTTCGATGCGGGCAGTCGCCGCGCCGAGATCGAGCGCTGTGTTCAGCCGCGCCGCATCGGCCTGCAGGATGTCCTGAATGGATCGCAAGGCATCAGCTTTCTTCTGCCAATGCCGACAATAGTTCGGCCTGGTGCTCGGCCATCAGGGCATTGGTCAGTTCGCTGATGTCGCCGTCCATGATCTGGTCCATCTTGTAAAGCGTGAGGTTGATGCGATGGTCGGTGACGCGCCCCTGAGGGAAGTTGTATGTACGGATGCGTTCTGACCTGTCGCCGCTGCCCACCAGCGATTTACGCTCGGCGGCAATCTTGCTGTGCGCGGCCTGTTCCTGTTTATCCTTGATGCGAGCCGCCAACACGCGCAGAGCCTGCGCCTTGTTCTGGTGCTGCGAGCGTCCATCCTGGCATTCGACCACTGTCCCTGTGGGAAGGTGCGTGATGCGCACGGCGGAATCAGTCTTGTTGATGTGCTGACCGCCCGCGCCGCTGGCGCGGAAAGTATCGATGCGCAAGTCGGCGGGGTTGAGTTCCACTTCACCCACTTCGTCGGCTTCCGGCAGGATGGCGACAGTGCAGGCAGAGGTGTGGATACGCCCTTGCGTTTCGGTTGCCGGCACGCGCTGCACGCGATGGGCTCCCGACTCGAACTTCAGCACGGAATAAGCACCCTGGCCGATGATGCGGGCGATAACTTCCTTGTACCCGCCCATTTCACCCAGGCTTTCGGAAATGATCTCGACCTGCCAGCGGCGGCGTTCGGCAAAGCGTACATACATGCGAAAAATATCGCCTGCAAATATCGCCGCCTCGTCGCCGCCCGTCCCGGCGCGCACTTCGAGGAATACGTTGCGCTCATCGTTGGGGTCTTTGGGCAGCAACTGCTTTTGCAATTCAACTTCCAATTGTTCCAGACGCTCGCGACCGGCCTTGATCTCGGCATCGGCAAATTCGCGCATGTCCGGATCGCCCGCCATCTCCTGTGCGGTGGCGATGTCCGCCTCGCAGGCTTGGTAGGCGTGGTAAAGCCCAACCACCGGTTCGATTTCGGAACGTTCACGATTGAGCTTGCGGAATGTGCCCATGTCACGCGTGGCCTCTTCGCTGCTCAGCAGGCGGGTGACCTCGTCCAACCGCTCACTCAGTTGGGCGAGTTTGGATGCGATGCTCGGTTTCATTCGGGGGAGTGCAGGTGGTAGATGCGGTGTACCGCTTCCAGAATCGCTTCGCGTTCGCTCGCCTGTGCCTGGTTCAAAGCCTGGGTGGGAGCGTGGAGGAATTTATTGGTCAGGGATGCGCTCAGCAAATCCAGCACCTTTTCAGGACTCTCGCCTTTCGCCAGCAGACGCAAGGCTTTCTCCATTTCGGCGCGGCGCTGGCGTTCAGCATGATCGCGCAAGGCGCGGATGGTGGGCACCATTTCGCGCGATTGCATCCAGTGCATGAAATCATTGACGCCGGAATCGATGATGACTTCGGCTTCTTTCACCGCTCCCTGGCGCGCATCCAGGCCGTCGCGCACCACATCGGACAAGTCGTCCACCGTGTAGAGGAAGACATCGTTCAATTCCGCGACTTCCTTTTCCACGTCGCGCGGCACCGCAAGGTCCACAATGAACAACGGGCGATGCTTGCGTGCCTTGAGTGCGCGCTCGACCATGCCTTTGCCCAGGATCGGCAAGGGGCTGGCGGTGCAGGTAATGATGATGTCGTGATGTGCCAGTTGTTCCGGCAACTCGTTCAGTGTGATGGCATGGCCATTGATGCGCCGCGCCAGGACTTGCGCACGCTCCAGCGTGCGGTTGGCGACGGTGATGTGTTTCGGGTTGCGTGCGGCGAAATGCACGGCATTGAGTTCTATCATCTCGCCCGCGCCGATGAACAGGATGCTCTGCTCGGAAATGCTGGGGTAAATGCGTTCCGCAAGTTTGACGGCAGCCGCTGCCATGGAAACCAGATTGGCGCCGATCTCGGTCTGGGTTCGCACGTCCTTGGCAACCGAGAAGGTGCGCTGGAACAGCTTGTGCAGCAAAAATCCCAGTGTACCGGCTTGCTCGGCCTGGCGCACCGCCTGTTTCATCTGCCCCAGTATCTGCGGCTCGCCCAGCACCATGGAGTCCAGCCCGCTCGCCACGCGGAAAGCATGCTTTATGGCTTCTTCCTGCGGCAGACGGTAGATGTACGGTTCGATCTCGTTGGCAGGCAAATGGTGGTAGGCCGCCAGCCAATCGACCGCCTGGGTTGGCGCGCTGGTGCTGCAATAGATCTCGGTACGGTTGCAGGTGGAAAGGATCGTTGCCTCTTTGGCGGCACCGTTATCCACCAGGTCGCGCAGAGCGCTATCCAGCGTCTCGACATTGAACGCGATCTGCTCGCGCACGGCGAGCGGCGCGGTCTGATGGTTTATGCCGAAAGTGAATAACTGCATGGAATGAACGACTATCCGGGTTCGCAAGGATGCCGATTATAGTTGCTGGGCGGGCCGAATACCAGCCAACCGTCCGGCGTATGCCTTGTTACTTCTTGGGCTGCAGCTGGGCCAGGGCCATTTCGGCATCGGGGCGCAAACGGCTGTCGGGATGCTTCTTCAGGAAGTCGGAGAATCCGGCCTGGGCTCCCGTCATATCGCCCGTGTCAGCCAATGAAACGGCTTTCTTGAAATCCGCCAATTCGTCGGCATCGATCTGGGGGTTGGCTTCGCCCTTCCAGTAGACCTCTTCACCATCGGCCTGTGACCCGCGCACCCCCCCCACAGCGGTCGTCGTACTAATTTTCTTCTTGGGGGTAAGCATTTCGATCTTTCTGCGCAGGCGCTCCCAGAACGAAAGTCCCTGATTATCGTCTGCGCTGTATGCCGGGGCGGCGCACACAGCGCTCAACAACACCAGCAACGCGATCACTCTTTTCATGTAAATCTCCTTGGTTTAGGCTGCCTCATATCATTACGGTACATCCGAATCAAAGCGTATTCAATAGCTCCAATTCCAGTGCCCGGTGTCCTTCCTTGACCGCGGGATCAATCGACTGCGCCTTGACGAAGGCAGCCTTGGCTTTCTTGACGTCTTTGGTCGCCTTATAGGCACGCGCCAGATTTACCCATATATTGGCATCACCGGGAGATATCTGAGTCGCCGCCAGATATGCCTTTTGTGCGTCCTGATATTTATCCTCGATCATGAAAATATTGCCGCGATTGTTCATTGCTGCAGAACTCTTGGGTTCCAAAGTGAGTACCTTGTCAAAATACTTCATCGCTTCGTCGCGATCTCCGGCCTTGGCCAGGATGATGCCCATCTGCAAGTGCGCATCCACATCGGACGGGTTCGTTTTGATCGCATTGAGATAACGCCGCGTCTTGGTCTGGGAACTGATCTTCAAAACAGACATGTAGTCGGACGGAAATTTCTTTTCGATCTCGGCACGAGATATCTCACTTTGCTTCAAGCTAGAGTCCGGCAGGCTCGCCGGTTTATATTTATCCCAGGAAACATGGGCATCGAGCACCGTGAGGCCTTTGTCCTTCCACTTGTAATAGGTTGCTGCGCCTTTTTCCCAGGCAGGAACGAAGGCGCTGCCCAGTAGCGTGGTTTCCACCGGAATCCACAAGCGCCCCTCGTAGATCACGTACATATTGTCCATGGTATAGCCGTCATCGTCCGCCAAGATGCCGGCGGAGAACATCATGAACATATGACCCGGCACCTCCAGCACGCGTGTATCAATCCCCATGCTTTCCAGCGCTGCTGAATAAAGTGCCACCAAGTCGTCGCAATCGCCGGACTTGCGCTCCAGGGTTTCGCGCGGGAACTGGACATAATCGACGGTATCCACCTTGCCCGAAGTGATCTGGTAGGGATTGGTTGGGTCCGGAATGTAAGTCATGCCGTAAACACCCAGCATGTCAAACACGACAGCGGCCAGCTGCGTCTGATCCTTGGTTTCCTTGAATTGAGTTACCACCGAACGGACAAGACTCATCACCGGAGGATCCTTGGGGGTGATAAAGGCTGCATAACGATCCTGATCGTCCCATGTCAGCCGATGCTTCTCATAGACATTTACCGTCGGATTCTTGTTGAATGCCACGCGTTTGCCGTCATCGAAATAGCTCGCTTCGATCATTGCCTGCACGGAACTGTCCTCGGTAATCGTCAGGATGCTGTTGTTGAAAACGGCCTTGAGCGCAACTTCCGCACTTTCCCCCGGCAACAGCTTGTCCAGTTTGGTTTCGGTCGGGAAGTCCATGAAATCGCGCAGCTGGAACGTCACCTTGAGCCGCTCCATGGTTTTGTTGGTATTGTTGGTCAGCTTGATCTGGCCGATCCCGTCGCGTTCGTAGATCTTGTAGGAGTTGGAAAATACGTCGCGCAACTGAACGACTTCGATCTCAAGCGGCGGGCGGTTGAAAATCTGCGTGGTCGCTTCTACCGGGACTTTTTCCGACTCAGTTCCGTCGCTGCTCAATATCGAAACGTAATAGGTATATTTGGTCTCGGGAGTCAGTGCTTCCTTGATGAATTCAGGCTGCGTCACTTCACCGATCTTGGTGAATTTTTCGCCGTCTTTTTGATAAATCCGGTAAGCCCCGAAATATTTGCTGTCGACCGCCGCCCAGTTCATTTTCACCTGCCACGGCGTGGTCTGCACTTGTACGGCCGCAAGGGCCGACGGTACAAATTTGGTCGGCACTCCACCGACTACCGCGCTGGTCGCACCTTCATAGCCGAAATAGGTTTCCCCGCTGATGCGGTAGTAGTAATGAACATCCGCATCCAGATCCGGATCCACGAACTGATTGTTCGCACTGGTACCAATCTGCACAAAATTCTCGTCCTCGTTCCTGGAGCGGTAGATACGATACTGCTTGATATAGGGCGAGGATGCCTGCGACCAGTGCAGCTCGACGGAATGTACCTTGCCCTGTGCCGTCAGCTGTTGCGGTGCTTCCGGTTTCAGCAAAGTGCTGAACGCCTGCATGCGCTTATTCTCAATATCCGAAATCATGAAATTGGTGCCGCCGCCATACGCGATGGCAACCGGGTCGTCGAACGCACCCACGCCATTCCCCTTGGCTCCGAAACTGCGTACCAACTGCCCCTTGGGCGAAAACACCTTGACCTGATTTCCGTCCAGCACCAGCACTTCGTCGTTCGCCGCAATCAGGGAAACGGGGGAAGACAACAGACTTCCGTCCTTGGTCTTGCCAAATTCACCGAGCGATTTCCCGGATGCAGCATAAGCCAATACGCTCTTACGCGAGGAATCGAGAATGTACAAATTGTCGTTCTGGTCGAACGCCATGGCGACAGGCGAGCTCATTTTGGCCGAATTGTCACCGTTCAGAGCGTTCAGGAACACGCCGTCTTCCCGGAAAATCTGCACGTTGCGATTGGACCGGTCAGCCACAAACACCATCCCCGAATTCGATATTGCGATCGCCGACGGATTATCGAATTGCCCGGCTCCGCCGCCTTCCTTGCCAAGGCTGGAAAGTACCTTGCCGCTCTCGTCCAGTTTTGCCGCGCGATAATTCTTCTTGTCCACAACCCAGACCGCACCTGACTTGTCGACCGTCACTGCGGCCAGTTGCATATCGTTCAGCTTGATCGCTCCGGCGACCGCACCGTTACGGATAATCACCAGGCTCTTCTTGTCCTTGCCTATGGCATAAAAGGTTTCCTTGCCATCCCAGGCCAACTGGCCCACTTCTGCCGGAATGTTCTCCAGCCATTTTACCGACGCTCTTCCCGCGACTTTGGGCAACTGTTCTTGTACTTTTCCGGCTTCAACAACGAAAGCCTCGATCAACGATTTCTTTGAATCGCCGACATACACTTGCTGTGCCTTGTCTACTGCCAAGCCGGACAAGTTCTTGAACTGCGCCTTGCCTTCCCCTTTGGAGCCAAAGCTGTATTCGGGATTGGCGTCAAAATCATATTTCAGGATGCTGGAACTGGTCTCATCCGCAACATAGATTCCGTCTTCCGCCACGCACATCGCAACGGGCTTGCCGTTTTTCGGCAGCGAACGCAGATACAGACCTTTCGCATCGTATATCTTGACCGATTTCGCATCCGCATCACGCACGTATATCCGACCCAGCGCATCCAGTGCGATATCGGTCGGCTCGCCCAGTTTGTAGGTTTTTTCCTTTTCCGCGGCGCTGCCAGGAGTTGCGCTCAATGCCAGCGTGGACAGGAAGACACCGTTAATACCGTACATCTGTATCCGCCCATTGCCGCTATCCGCGACATACACCACGCCTTCATTGACCGCGACGCCCTGCGGCTCGTCGAGCGCAAAATCGCTCGCGAGATTGCCGCCCGATTTGCTGCCGAAACGGCCCGTATACTTGCCCGAGGACAAGTCGTACATGACGATCTGGTTTGTCTTGCTGTCGGCCACATAGACGGTTGCATTGGCAACCGAGACGGCCTCGGGCTTCCTGAGCAATTCCGTATCCCCGTTTTTCGCAGCCAGGGTCATTACAGTCTTGCCTGCCTGGTCAACAACATTCACCGAGCCGTCCTGGCCGGTGATGTAGAGATTGCCGCCATACACTCCAAGCAATTTGCGCAATTTTGGCGCAGGAATTTCACTTCGGAAGTCGGCTTTGGAAAAGCCGTTGGTCGCGCCGGTTCCGGCATCAGCCGCCCATACACTGGAAGAAAAAAGCAGTAACGAAATTACGATGAATATATTTCTCATATCCCTAGCCTATTCAAGTAGTAATTGTATTGTCCGACCCAAGTCCGCTTGGGTTATTGTTCTTGCCGCGTTATTTTTCTTCGCGGTTGAACACGCCGTCCCAATCTTCAGGCGGCGGGTTCTGCATGAAATACCCACACCGTTCAAAGTATATTCTACTGGGTTTATCCTCAAGTGCGGCATCGAGCACAGTTGAAAATGCTGCTTGTGCTTTTTCCCATTCCCCGGCCCGGTACAAGGCCAGCGCAGCTTCAAAACGGGCCGCCATCGGGAAATCCAGCGCAGACATACCTTCCAGAGGCTCATAGATGGTAACGGGGAGTTGTTTACCCACAACGCGTATCTTGTCCAACTCCCTGTATCGGCACATTTCACGTGTCATTTGATAGGTTTCTTCGCCAACCAGGTAGGTAACGCCGTAATATTTTGCCGATCCTTCAAGACGTGCGGCCTGATTCACTGTATCGCCGATGACGGTGTATTCCATTTTCTTGCCCGCAAGGCCGACGTTGCCCGCCACCACCTCTCCGGACTGGATTCCGCCGCGGATACTGAACGGTTCAACTCCTCTTTCCTTCCATTGGGTACGTAACGCTTCCATCCGCACATGGATCGCCCTGATGCAATCGATAGCCAGCTTCGCATGGTCGGGTTGCGCCAGCGGCGCCCCCCAATAGGCCATGATGCCGTCACCGATGAATTTGTCTATGGTGCCGTCATGCTGTTCGATCACTTGCACCATCGCCCCCAGATATTCGTTGAGGCGTGACACCACCTCCTGTGGCGGATGCGCTTCGCTGAAGGAAGTGAATCCCTTGATGTCGGTAAACAGTACTGTCACTTCCTTGTTATCCCCGCCTATCCTGGCCGCCTCGGGATCCTTCTCCAGTCGCGCAACAAGCTTGGGGGACAGATAGCTGGAAAACATCGAGCGCATTTCACGCGCACTTCGTTCCAATACCAGATAGCGGAAGCCCCCTCCGACCAGTACGGCAATGACCGCCGAAATGACCGGATAGATCATGTTGATCCATTGACCCGCGTTGAACATGTAATAAGTGAACCAGACGTACCCGGCTATCAATACGGCTGTTGCCGGAATCGCTCCATACAGGCGCAGGCGGGTGGTCAGGAAAAATGCAACCGCCCCCATCGCAACGATGAAGAACATATCGATCAGCGCCTCCATGCCCCCTTGGCGAATGTAACGCCCGCTGATGATGTCGTCGGCGATGGTGGCGTGCAACTCCACCCCCGGAGTATTGCCGCTGAATGGCGTAACGCGCATGTCGTAGATGCCCAATGCGGTCGCACCGATGAATAATATTTTGCCTTTCAATTTCTCTGCGGGAATGCGCCCATTCATCACGTCCACAAAGGAATACCGCGGATAAATGCCCGGGCCGCCTACGTAGTTGATCCACATTCGATTTTCGGCATCCACCGGAATGTCATGGTTTCCCAGCGCGATATCGAAGTCCTCGGTGGCGAACTTCGTTTCCCCCAGCGCCAGCATCGCCGCCATCAATCCCAACGAGGGAACCTGCTTGCCATCCGCTTCGATCAACAGCGGATTGCGGCGAATCACACCATCGTCGTCCGGCAACTGATTGATATGCCCGATCCCGATCGCGCCGCGCTCGATCTCCGGCAAGCTGCGGGTAACAGTGGCTACACGGCCATTCTTGTCGAAATCGAAAGTCGTCCCCAGCACAACATTTCCCGCGCGCCTGATGGCCGCAGCAAAGTTCTTGTCATTCGCGGCGGTATCATGCTCGGGGAAAAATGCGTCAAACATCACGGCCTTCACTTTTGCGGCGGCCAGCCTGTCCAAAAGCGGCGCATAGCGGTCGCGGCTCCAGGGATAGCGCCCCAGTTCGGCGATGCTCTTCTCGTCGATGGCGATAATCCCGATGTCCGGATTGGGCTGGATCGGACCGCGCAGGTCCCTGAAGCGAAGATCGTATGTCCTAGCCTCAAAAGCTTCAAGGAAGGGATTCTGCGTGTAGTAAAGCAACAAAACACTGAAGATGGAAAGCGTCGCCAGCAAGAGGGATAGCACGGTGGTATTCCCGAGCATCAACATCTTTTTCCAGAACGGTGTGCTGCCCATGCTTGATTTATCCCCCACGCTTCGAAACTGCGATCGCCACCCCTGGCTTCTGCTTTGTCATAATGCCATAGCCTGTCTATGCAGGTCATAGAAATGCAAAGACCGTCTTTTTCAGTTCCACTTTTACGCACCAATGGGCCTGGATGTGCCAACTGCCGGGCGTTGTCTTAAAGCGTGGTGGGCGCCGGAGTTTATTGCGCAAACGATAGTATTTAAGTTATTGTTGCCGAAATTACTGGGGGGCTCGGAAAATGCGATTCAAGATCACTTCAATTGTCGGACTTATTGTTCCGGTGTTGGCGGCGTCGCTCTTGGCAGGATGCCTTGCTGGCGGTGGCGGTGGCCCCACATACGATGGCACATGGACAGTGGGTTATGTCGATTCGAGCTTCACACAACCTGCCGCCGCAAGTGGTGTGACCGTGATTTGCACTGTACAAAACCCGCTTCCCACGGTAACGCTGGTAAATGGAACTGGATCAACCAGCCAGACAAATACCTGCTTGAATACTGTTTCGGGAACTCAGCATTTTATTTATCTGATTAGTGTTGCCATTACCACTTCAACCAGCACAGTAAATGCCATCGTGAATGGCGTTCCGCTTACTGGCCAGTGTATTAGTGCATACGGGTGTGCGGCACAATCCGGAACCAAATCGCTCAGTCTGACACGCTAGCTCACAAATTATTTGCTTGTATCTGCCGCCGGTGCTAGAGATAGCCCCGCGGTTTTTATTTTAGTTACCTTGCTGCAAGATGAAAGCGGCATGCGCTTCGCGAAACGCCGGACCCCATTCGGGATGTCCCGCCTCTTCCGGTTTCAGTTTGAAATGCGGATTGATCTCCAGCGCCTTTTTGAATTCGCTCCGGCACTGCGCGACTTCGTCATTGATGCAATGTATAAACGCCAGATATTTGTGCGCTGTTACCTGGTCTCCCTTTGCGGCCAATCCGTCATAGAGAGAGTGATTCAATAGATGATTCAGTACCAGCGTTGCGGTCGCCATGTCACCTTCTTGAAAACTCTTCACCCCGACCTCCAAATCCTGGCGTGAATCGCTATTCCACGAAGCAATGGCACAGGCACTTAGCAGTAGGGGCGCCAGCGAAATAATCCACGTCGCACTTTTCACTTCAATCCCAAGCACCACGATGACAATCGTAGAAATTAAATTAAAAGGGCTCGCACCTTTGCGAGCCCTTCAGATATTGGTGGCCCGGGGCGGAATCGAACCACCGACACAAGGATTTTCAAGCCCGTGCGACATTCTTGCGGTTCAACCGCTTAGCCTACTGACTTTCTACAATTCTTGTTTTTTCCCAGTCACGCAGACCAGCATTTTAAATGTCTTTAACAGAATTGTAGAAAGTATTATTTGGGTGGCGTGTATTTCGTTGGGCGATTAATGACCGTCCCGCTTTGCAAAGCGACCTGCGCAGGAAATAGGTTTCGTTCAAAGTGCTGCTCAGTCACACGAATTCTTCCCGTAGCTGCATTCTCAAGCGCTTTGGATCGATTTAGACGACGCTCTGGAATAGCCACATGCACTTCCTTGTGTGGGAATTTCTCTCTCACTAGACGGATCGCTGGAGCTAGATCAGTATCCGCTGTGAAAATGATTGCTTTGTCGAAAATATTTTCATGAGCACCCTGCAATAAGTACAGCGCAATATTGACGTCACTTTCCTTTTCCTCATGAGTATCCCACTCATGTTTGCAACTGGGGCATTTACGTGGTTTCTTCTTAAATGTCCCCATCACCGGAACGACGCCTGTTGATTTCAACACGGCCACATAGTCGCGGTGTCTATCTTGTACATCTACTGGCACCCAGCCAGCATAAGCCGAGAAATAATATGTACCCACCAATACATCATTTTGGGGGTGAATGAGCGCTTGGCTAAGTGAAGTGATATTCAACCACTTGAGGTGATGCTTGTGGTTGGTGAGCCGCTTTGTAGCGGGATTCCAGTTTAGATCGTTGATGGCATGATAAAGATTGAACCCATCAACAAAAACGAATACTCGATTTTGACCCACCAAGTTCGCCCCCCAGAAACAAAGCCGGCCGCGCTAGCGGCCGGGACCTCGGGGAAACCCCTCGGGATGTTATGCCGACACCGCAGGGCATCGGGGCCAACAGCAGTGCTGCTGGGATGATTAACCCCGGCAACGCTGGTCACCGGGACTCTACGGCATGCCGTAGAGGATGTTTCGGCGCGGAATATAACAATATTTACCAAAAAGTAAACATTTTGTTTAGCGCGCCTAAACCATGCTTTTCCTGTCTTACAGCTTACTTTCCGCCACTTTGCTCCTTTTCAAGCCATTTGGCGACATTTTCCATTCTTTTCTCTTGTTTTGTCTGACAGCCCTATTTTCCCAATGTTCCGCCTGATTGCGTCTTTTCCGCAACTTTTGATGGGTGGCACGCTGGGCGGCACGGTGCGAGGGAGTGCCTATGTATCCGGTACCGTCGGAAATAGCGATGCTGGCCAGCGCGCGCCGATATCCGGGGCGGGGAACCTAGATGCACAGGGTGGCGAGCGCCTCATGCCATCCAACACCTACCTGTCAGCCCCTACCACATCAAGCGCTATCTGGATGAACGCGGCAAGACCGCCAAGGTACGCGCGAACCGAGAGCGGGCCTTATTCAGCCATGTGTTCAACTTCGCCAGGCAGTACGGCTACACCGACGCGCCGAACCCCTGCGCAGGCGTCAAAGGGCACAAGGAAACTGGAAGGGACAGATACGTTGAAGACTCTGAATATCTGGCCGTGTGGGGGAACGCGCACTACACCGTGCAGGACGCAATGGACCTGGCACACCTCACCGGTCAGCGCCCCGCCGATCTGCTCAAGTTCAACCGCAGCCATATACGTGATGAACTGCTGGGACTCACTCAAAACAAAACAGGGAAGAAACTGCGCATTGAGATCACTGGCGAACTGCAAAGCCTGATAGAGCGCATTTTAGGCCACGTGAATTACTCAATGACCTGCGATGCCCTGCTGCAGGATGGGAACGGCCAGCGCCTCACCTACGGTGCTTTGCGCGCGCGTTTCGACAAGGCGCGTGAAGCGGCCGGCGTCAGCTTCCAATTCAGGGACATTCGCGCCAAGACAGCGACCGACACTGAGAATCTGGCGCATGCCCAAAAACTGCTAGGACACAAGACACGAGCCATGACAGAGCACTACACACGCCATCGGAAAGGCGATAAGGTCAGCCCTTTGAAATGAAGAATTGTAGAAATTCAGGCCGAATTGTAGAAATGAAAAAGGCCTGCATCTCTGCAGGCCCTAGTGATACTGGTGGCCCGGGGCGGAATCGAACCACCGACACAAGGATTTTCAATCCTCTGCTCTACCGACTGAGCTACCAGGCCGTTTTTGCGCCCTTCCCTTTACGGGTTGGGTAAAACGAAGGCGCGCATTGTAGCGGCAAGCCGCATTACGGGCAATATAAAAAACGAACCCCGCTCAAGGCGGGGTTCGTCAGGTGCAACTCAGTGCCTTGGGGGCAATTACATCATGCCGCCCATACCACCCATACCGCCCATATCTCCACCACCCATACCACCGGCTGGCTTGTCTTCCGGCAATTCAGCCACCATGCAAGCGGTCGTCAGCATCAGACCGGCGATGGAGGCAGCGTTCTGCAAAGCAACGCGTGTTACCTTGGTCGGATCGACCACGCCCATGACCAGCATGTCGCCATACTCGCTGGTGGACGCGTTGTAACCGAAGCTGCCCTTGCCTTCCAATACCTTGTTCACCACAACGCTGGGCTCATCACCTGCGTTCTGAACGATGGCGCGGATAGGCGATTCCATGGCGCGCAGGACGATGGTGATACCGGCGTCCTGGTCGTGGTTCACGCCCTTGAGTCCGGCAACCGCTGCCTTGGCACGCAGCAATGCAACTCCGCCTCCAGGAACAATGCCTTCTTCAACCGCGGCGCGGGTTGCGTGCAATGCATCTTCCACGCGCGCCTTCTTTTCCTTCATTTCGACTTCGGTCGCAGCGCCGACCTTGATCACTGCAACGCCACCAGCCAGCTTGGCTTTGCGCTCTTGCAGTTTTTCCTTGTCGTAGTCGCTGGTGGACTCTTCAACTTGCTTGTTGATCTGGCCGATACGCGACTTGATCGCATCTTCCTTGCCTGCGCCGTCGATGATCGTGGTGTTTTCCTTGCCCACTTCGATGCGCTTGGCTTGGCCCATGTCGGCCAGAGTCGCTTTTTCCAGGGTCAGGCCGACTTCTTCGGCGATCACGGTGCCGCCGGTCAGGATAGCGATGTCTTCCAGCATGGCCTTGCGACGATCGCCGAAGCCGGGTGCCTTGACCGCAACAGTCTTCAGGATGCCGCGGATGTTGTTCACAACCAGGGTTGCCAGCGCTTCGCCGTCTACATCTTCGGCGACGATCAGCAGCGGACGACCAGCCTTGGCGACTTGTTCCAGTACGGGCAGCAGGTCGCGGATGTTGGAGATTTTCTTGTCGTGCAACAGGATGAAGGGATTCTCCATCGCAGCAATTTGCTTGTCGGCATTGTTGATGAAGTAGGGCGACAGGTAACCGCGGTCGAATTGCATGCCTTCCACGATGTCCAGTTCGTCTTCCAGGCCCTGGCCGTCTTCAATGGTGATGACGCCTTCCTTGCCCACTTTTTCCATCGCAGCAGCAATCTTCTCGCCGATCACGGTGTCGGAGTTGGCAGAGATGCTGCCCACTTGCGCGATTTCCTTGCTGGTGGTGCAAGGCTTGGAGATCTTCTTCAGTTCTGCAACGGCGGCGATCACAGCCTGATCGATACCGCGCTTCAGGTCCATCGGGTTCATGCCGGCGGCAACAAACTTCATGCCTTCCTGCACAATGGATTGAGCCAGCACGGTTGCGGTGGTTGTTCCGTCACCGGCCACGTCGGAAGTCTTGGAAGCAACTTCCTTGACCATTTGCGCGCCCATGTTTTCGAACTTGTCCTTCAGTTCAATTTCCTTGGCGACGGATACACCGTCCTTGGTGATGGTGGGAGAACCGTATGAACGGTCCAGCACCACGTTACGACCCTTTGGGCCCAGCGTTACTTTGACCGCATCGGCCAGAATGTTGACACCCACGACCATCTTGGCACGTGCTGCATCATGGAATTTCACGTCTTTAGCTGCCATGTTCTTATCTCCTGAAATTTATTTGGAACTTTTAGTTCCGGCATAACATCCGGGCTGCGCCCCGATGTGAGCCTGCACTGAAAATACTGCTTCGCCAGGCGAAGAATTATTTTTCGACTACGCCGATGATGTCGTCTTCACGCATGGTCAGCAGTTCAACTCCATCGATCTTGAAGGCCTGACCGGAATATTTGCCGAACAGAACGCGGTCACCGACCTTGACGTTCATAGCTTGCAGCTTGCCGTCATCACCCATCTTGCCGTTGCCTACGGCGACGATTTCGCCTTGGTCAGGCTTCTCGGTGGCCGCATCGGGAATAACAATACCGGACGCTGTCTTGCGCTCTTCTTCCATGCGCTTGACGATTACACGGTCGTGCAAAGGACGGATCTTCATGCTTTATCTCCTAAAAAACAGTGAGTTGATTAAAAACGTGGGCGGGATGTTAGCGTTGATAGCTATTCGGGTTGACCAACCAGACTACCTGTTAGCACTCCCCACCTGCGACTGCCAATAATAGGGGCTGTACTACCAAAATTCAAGGGTGACGAAGAAATTTATATAAAAAGCTTGATGTTACCGACGTAACAATTCATCCAATGCGTCGGCAAGATTGGGATATTTGAATTGTCCGCCTGCCGCAACCAGCTTTGCAGGAAGCACACGTTGCCCCTCCAGCAACAGTGCGGCACGTTCCCCTATGGCCAGCTTTAAAACCGGCTCCGGAGCAAACAGGAAAGCGGGCCGGTGCAATGATTTGGCCAATGTTCGGGTAAATTCGGCGTTCGTCACCGGCTGCGGCGCTGTCATATTGAACGGGCCGCGCATCTGGTCGTCGTCAAGCAAACGCAGCACCGACGCGACATAATCCGCGATATGGATCCAGCTCATCCATTGTCTGCCATTGCCCAGGCGCGCGCCCAGACCCAGCCTGAACGGCAACACCATCCGTCCCAGTAATCCGCCGCTTTTGCTCAATACCAGTCCGGTACGCAGCAGGCACACGCGCACGTCATGTTGTTCAGCGAGGAGCGCCGCCGCCTCCCAGTCAACGCAGAGTTGCGCCGCAAAATCTGTTCCGGCCGGCGCAGCTTCATCCAGTTCCATATCACTACGATCGCCGTAATAACCGATAGCCGAGCCGCTCAGCAGCACCTTGGGTTTCTGTTTGGCCGCAGCGATGCGTTGCACCAGTTTTTCGGTCAGTGTGATCCTGCTTTCACGCAACACCTGCTTGCGTTGCTGCGACCAGTACGCGTCCACAATGGGCTCACCCGCCAGATTGATGACTGCGTCGAAAGCCCGGTCCGGCAGCCATTCGTTGAGTGACGCCATGGCCCGCACCTCCGACACGTTACTGGCGAAGCCAGCCGTTTGCGGGAGGAGGTGCGATGCGGCCACTCCCGCACCTGAGGGCTCCGCCCCACCGCGTCGTGGCCGCACCGTTG
This sequence comes from Sideroxydans sp. CL21, assembly GCF_902459525.1. Taxonomy (NCBI): domain Bacteria; kingdom Pseudomonadati; phylum Pseudomonadota; class Betaproteobacteria; order Nitrosomonadales; family Gallionellaceae; genus Sideroxydans; species Sideroxydans sp. CL21. Next base: position 148,927 of record NZ_LR699166.1, on the reverse strand, counting down.
CGCCGCATTTCACCGCGACTGTTGCAGCGCGCCGGCTCAGTACGGTCAGATGATGCCCTTCAGACAGCAGGGCCTTGCACAGGTGCCTCCCGATCAGTCCTGTCCCGCCTGTGATCAAAATGCGCATTGCAAACTCCCGAGAACGATTTCAACACGCCCATCTTACGCCACGATCAAACTCCGTTATGATTCTGCGTATGTCAGCCAACTCCAGCCTCCTCGAACGCAGCCTTTCCGCCGTATGGCATCCCTGCACCCAGATGAAACGACACGAAACGCTGCCATTGGTTCCGATCGCGCGCGGCGAGGGCGTGTGGCTATACGATCTGGACGGCAAGCGCTATCTGGACACGGTGAGCTCCTGGTGGGTGAATCTGTTTGGCCATTGCAATCCCCGCACCAATGCCGCTGTTGCCGACCAGCTCGGCAAACTGGAACATGTGATGCTGGCCGGTTTTACCCACGAGCCGGTGGTGCAACTGTCGGAAAGATTGCGCGCACTCGCCCCTTCCGGATTGGGGCATTGCTTCTACGGTTCGGACGGCGCCTCTGCAACCGAGATCGCCCTGAAGATGAGTGCCCATTACTGGCGCAATACCGGCCGCCCGCAGAAGACGGAATTCATCAGCTTGCAGAACAGTTACCACGGCGAGACGCTGGGCGCACTGTCGGTCACCGATGTCGCATTGTTTCGCGACGCTTACGGCGCGCTGATCAGACAGAATGCCACCGTCCCTTGCCCGGACTGGCGCAATGCGGAAGCGGGCGTAAGCCCGGAGGATTACGCACTGCGCTGCGCCACTGCACTCGAAGCCCACTTGCAGGAACATCACGACAACATCGCCGCCTTCATCGTCGAGCCGCTGATCCAGGGGGCGGCAGGCATGGCGATGTACCACCCAGTCTATTTGAGCAAAGCGCGAGAACTCTGTGACCGATTCGACGTGCATCTGATCGCCGACGAGATCGCAGTAGGCATGGGAAGAACCGGCACCCTGTTCGCCTGCGAACAGGCACCTCGGCCCCATACCAAACACCGGCAAGAGAGAGGGATTTCACCGGACTTCCTGCTGCTCTCCAAAGGCATCACCGGCGGTTACCTGCCGCTGTCGGTGGTCATGACGACAGAAGATATCTACCGCGCCTTCTACGCCGACGAGACCGCACGCGGTTTCCTGCATTCGCATTCCTATACCGGCAACCCGCTCGCCTGCCGTGCCGCGCTCGCCACGCTGGATATCTTTGCCGAAGACGACGTGCTCAACGTCAACCGAACCAAGGCAGCGTTTTTCAACCGCATCGCGCAGCCGTTGCGCGACCATCCCAAGGTGAAAAATTTCCGTAACACCGGCATGGTCTGGGCCTTCGAGGTGGATACGCCGCATGCCGACTTCGCCCAGCGTTGCTTCAGCCTCGGACTGCAACATGAGTTGCTGTTGCGCCCGATGGGCAACACGGTATATTTCATGCCGCCCTATGTCATTCGCGAAGACGAGATGCAATTTCTCGTCACACATACGCTGAAAGTGATCGATCGTCTGATATGAAACACCTGTACGTTTTGCTCCTGCTTTGCCTTGCAACCAGTGTTCAAGCCGTTTCGCTCCCGGCGACAGTCTCCCAGAAGCTGAAGGAAGCACAGATCCCGCAATCCGGCATCGCCGTCGTCGTACGGCAAGTCGGCAAGCGTGCCCCGCTCATCAGTATCAATGCGCAGCGCCCGATGAGCCCGGCCTCGACCATGAAACTGCTCACCACTTTTGCCGCACTCGACCTGCTCGGCCCTGCCTATACCTGGAAGACCGAGGCTTATATCGACGGTGATTTAAAGGATGGCGTGCTGAACGGCAACCTGATCCTCAAAGGTTATGGCGATCCGAAATTCACGATCGAGCAGTTCTGGCTGTGGCTGGGCGAACTACGGGCACGAGGCCTGCGCGAGATACGTGGCGACCTGATCCTGGACCGCAGTTATTTCGATCTGCCACCGTACGACCCTGGCGACTTCGACGCCGATCCGATGCGCGCCTACAACGTGGGGCCCGACGCGCTATTGATCAATTTCAACACGCTCCGGTTGCGCTACATGCCGGACGGTGCCGGCCTGAAAGTCGTCACCGAACCACCTTTGGACGGCATGACTCTGGACAACCAACTGACGCCCAATGACAGCAAGGTGAATTGCGACAATTGGGATGATTCATTCCTCGTACAACCGAAAGGTGACAGTGTCGTGCTGCAAGGCGACTATCCCATGGGCTGCGGCGAACGCGAACAGAACCTCAGCGTGATGCCGCACACCCGCTATGTGGGTGCCTTATTCAGCGCGGTATGGAAAGAGCTAGGCGCCACCCTGCAAGGCACAGAACGCGAAGGAGTGGTGGGCAGCAATGCAAAACTTTTTTCCGTGCACCGGTCCGAACCCCTGAGCGCGGTCATTCGCGACATCAACAAGTTCAGCAACAACGTGATGGCCCGTCAATTGTTCCTGACCCTGGGCCAGGCCGGACCGGCGCTGGACGAACCGCCAGCATCGACAACCGCGGATGCAAATGAAAGCTTCAACGCGCACCCGCTCAGTATCGAACGCAGTTTGTTCGTCATGCAGACATGGCTGGCGCGCAACCGGCTCGATTTCAAGGAAGTCGTACTGGAGAACGGCGCCGGTCTCTCGCGCAAGGAACGCATCAGCGCCGCTCACATGGCGCAGCTATTGCAGCACGCCTTTGATGATCCGCTGAGTGCCGAACTGCAAGCCTCGCTGCCCATCCTCGGCGTGGACGGCTCGGTAAAAAGACGCCTCAAGGATAGTCCCGCGGCCAGCCATGCCCACCTCAAGACCGGCACGCTGGAAGGAGTGAAGACCGTCGCGGGTTATGTGAAATCCCAAAGCGGCAAGGAATGGATCGTCGTGTTCTTCATCAATCATCCTTACGCCAAAGCAGGACAGAGCGCGCAGGATGCGTTGCTGGAGTGGGTGCAGAAAAAGTAGGTCGGGTTAGCGTAGCGTAACCCGACGTTTTGATGATCCTGATAACACTTGTCGGGTTACGCTGTCGCCAACCCGACCTACCTGAAGATGCCCGTCAATAGGCGTTCTTCACGCGATGGTTTTAGCAGATCGCCTATGACGGGATTGCGAAGCAATACGAAGTTTGCATTCACAGGCCCAATTCTCCCCACATCGCATCCACTTTCGCTTTCACCGCCGCATCCATCACGATGGGCGTGCCCCATTCGCGTTGCGTCTCGCCCGGCCATTTGTTGGTGGCATCCAGCCCCATCTTGCCGCCCAGGCCTGACACCGGGCTGGCAAAATCGAGGTAGTCGATCGGGGTATTCTCCACCAGCAGCGTATCGCGCACCGGGTCCATGCGCGTGGTAACCGCCCAGATGACTTCTTTCCAGTCGCGCACGTCGATATCGTCGTCCACCACGATGATGAACTTGGTATACATGAACTGGCGCAGGAAACTCCAGATACCGAACATCACGCGCTTGGCGTGGCCGGCATATTGTTTCTTGATGCTCACCACCGCCATGCGATACGAACAACCTTCCGGCGGCAGGTAAAAATCCGCAATCTCGGGAAACTGTTTTTGGAGCAGCGGCACGAACACTTCGTTCAGCGCCACGCCGAGCATGGCCGGCTCATCGGGCGGCTTGCCGGTATATGTTGAGTGATAGATCGGGTCGCGGCGCATGGTGATGCGTTCTATCGTGAACACAGGGAATTTGTCCTGTTCATTGTAATAGCCGGTATGGTCGCCATACGGGCCTTCCAGCGCGGTTTCGCCCGGATGGATCACGCCTTCCAGCACGATCTCGGCGGAAGCAGGCACTTGCAGATCGGAGCCTATGCACTTCACCAACTCGGTTTTGCTGCCGCGCAGCAAGCCGGCGAACTGGTATTCGGATAAAGAATCCGGCACGGGAGTGACCGCACCGAGGATGGTGGCCGGATCGGCGCCGATCACCACCGCGACCGGGAACGGTTGCCCCGGGTTCTTCTCGCAATGATCGCGGAAATCCAGCGCCCCGCCGCGATGCGTCAGCCAGCGCATGATGACCTTGTTCGGTGCGATGACCTGCTGGCGATAGATGCCGAGATTCTGGCGCGGCTTGTTCGGTCCGCGCGTAACGACCAGACCCCAGGTGATGAGCGGCGCGACGTCGCCCGGCCAGCAATGCTGGACCGGCAACTTGGAGAGATCGACGTCCTTGCCTTCCCACACGATCTCCTGGCACGGTGCGGAAGACAGCACCTTGGGCGACATGGTCAGGACTTGTTTGAGTATCGGCCATTTCTCCCAGGCATCCTTCAGTCCTTTGGGGGGTTCCGGTTCCTTAAGGTAAGCCAGCAACTTGCCGACTTCGCGCAATGCGCTGACATTTTCCTCGCCCATACCCAATGCCACGCGGCGCGGCGTGCCGAACAGGTTGGCCAGCACCGGCATCTTATGTCCGACCACATTCTCGAACAACACCGCCGGACCCTGCGCTCGCAGCACTCGGTCGCAGATCTCGGTCATTTCCAGATGCGTGGAGACGGGCGCAGTCACGCGCTTGAGTTCGCCGATCTTTTCCAGTTGCGCTATGAAGTCGCGCAGGTCGTGGTATTTCATATGAGCCGTCCCTTCCACAGATATTTCATGCACCATCCCGCCAAGCCAATATAGACGGCAATTTTCAGGCGATAGCCATGATAATCACCGTCATTCGGCCATCTTCACGCTTGCATCCTGAAGGTGGCCGTCCCCATTGGTCTGGCGACAAGGCCTTTAATAGAATCTCGCCTCGCCTTCCGGGCGCGTCTTGAACCGTTTATGCAACCAGAAATATTGTTCCGGCATCTCGCGTATGCGGTCTTCGATAAAGGCGTTCATGCGGCGCGCATCGGCGACGTCGTCGCCACTCGGGTAGCTCTCCCATGCCGGGTAGAACGTCAGCACGTACCCTTTGCCGCCGGGCAACAGGCGCGTGATACTGGGCACGACTTTCGCACCGGTCATCTGCGCGATGCGCGGCAGCGAAGTCATGGTCGCGGCAGGCACGCCGAAGAAAGGGATGAACGCACCGTCTTTGATCCCCTGATCCTGGTCCGGCGGATAGACGAAGGGCATGCCTTTGCGCATCCCCTTCAGAATGGGGCGCAATCCCTCCTGCCGCGAATAGAGGTGCTGGTTGCGAAAACGGGCGCGCTTCTTGAGCAACAGTTCAGTCAGGTAGCGGTTCTTCTGGTTCGCATACATGCACACCGTGTCGGTGCGCTGTGCTATCCATTGCCCGCCCGCATCCATGCCGACAAAATGCGGCGTGAGCAAAATGGAAGGCTTGTCCTTGATTGCCTCAAAATGTTCGACACCCTCGACGCGAATCAGGCTGTTGATCCTCTCGGCGCTAGACCACCACAGGATGCTGCGTTCGATCAGGCCGCGCATAAACATTTTGAAATGGGCACGCACAAGTTTTTTGCGCGCGTCGTCCGACATCTCGGGGAAGCACAGTTTCAGATTGATCATGCCCACCCGGCGACGTTCAACGGCGAAAGGATAGGCCAGTATCCCCAATCCGTTACCGATGGCAACGATGACGGGAAATGGAAGAAAATGAATCAGCCAGAAAATGAAAACACCAAGGCGAGCCAGCATCACTTGTCCCCAGTGGCGTCCGGCGGCAGCGCGCCACGCGGTACTTTGTAACGGTTATAACTCCACAGGTATTGTTCGGGACAATTGCGTATCACCGTTTCCAAAGCCGCGTTGATCTGCACCGGGACGGAATTGGCCATATCGATAGTCAGGGGCGCGAAATGCAAGGCGTAGCCTGCGCCATGTGGCAAACGCTCGCTGCTGCACATCACCACCGCTGCGTTGCTGGACTTGATCAACTTCCCTATCAGCGTCATGGTGTATGCGGGACGCCCGAAGAAAGGTGCCCACTCGCCCTCGCCATTACCAGGCACCTGGTCGGGCAGTACGCCGATGATCCCGCCGTGCTTGAGCGTCTTGAGCATCTGTCGTACGCCGCCCAGATCGGTCGGTGCCAGTTTTGTCTGGCCGCGTGCGCGACCTTCGTGCATCAGCTTGTCCAGAAACGCCCAGCGCGGGGGACGATACATGGTGGTGATCGACAAACGCGAAGCGATAAACAGGCTGATGATTTCAAAACAACCGAGATGCGGTGTCAGCGCAATCACGCCCTTGCCCTGCGCTAGTGCCGCTTCCATATGTTCCCAGCCGTGACATTGCTTGACGCCGGTGAGCACGTTCTCCAGCGGACGGCGCCACACCCAGGGCAGCTCCATGACGCCCTTGCCTGCTTCTTTTACGTTTGCATGCAACAAGTTGCGGAATTCTTCTTCAGAATGCGTGAGGCCTGCTTTGTGCAGATTTTCGCGCAAACGTGCCGCATAACGCCTTGACGACAGATACGTTACCCAGCCGAACAGCATGCCGATCCGGTGCAATACCGACAAAGGCAGACGCGCTAAGACATCAAACAGAATAATCATTCAAGAAAAATCCATTAATTCGATAAAGGCGGGGATTTGGTATACTGCGCGCCCATTTAACTACAGAAGAAACAATCGGAGAGCCATGAGCGAATACTTTTTTACATCCGAATCCGTGTCCGAGGGCCATCCGGACAAGGTTGCAGACCAAATTTCCGACGCCATCGTGGATGCGATTCTAGCGCAGGACAAACATTCACGCATCGCAGCCGAGACATTGGTCACCACGGGTTTGGTCATTCTGGCCGGAGAGATCACCACCAATGCCCAAGTGAATTTCGCCAAAGTTGCACGCGACACCATACGCCGCATTGGGTATGACGACCCGAACCTTCGCTTTGATGCTGACGGTTGTTCCGTTCATATCTGCTATGGCACGCAAAGCCCGGACATCGCACAGGGCGTGGACAAAGCCTACGACGACACGCTCGATCAGGGCGCCGGCGACCAGGGCCTGATGTTCGGTTATGCCTGCCGCGAGACCGACACCCTGATGCCCCTTCCTATCTATCTTTCGCACCGCCTGGTTGAGCGTCAGGCACAGATGCGCCGCGACGGCCGCTTGAGCTGGCTGCGCCCGGACGCAAAATCGCAAGTCACCATCAAATATGTGGACGACAAACCATTCAGCATCGACACCGTGGTGCTTTCCACCCAGCACTCTCCGGAAATGACGCTGGAACAGATCCGCGAAGCCGTCATTGAAGAAGTCATCAAGCCCGTATTGCCCAAGGAACTCATCAAGGGCGACATCAAATATCTGGTCAACCCGACCGGACGTTTCGTCATCGGCGGCCCGCACGGCGATGCCGGTTTGACCGGACGCAAGATCATCGTCGACACCTACGGCGGCGCGGCCCCGCACGGCGGCGGTGCGTTCTCCGGCAAGGATCCGTCCAAGGTTGACCGCTCTGCCGCCTACGCCGGTCGTTATGTGGCGAAGAACATCGTCGCTGCCGGTCTGGCCGACAAATGCCTGGTACAGATCAGCTACGCCATCGGCGTGGCGCAACCGACGAGCATCATGGTCACCACCTATGGCACGGGCAAGATCTCCGACGAGAAGATCACCGCACTGGTCAAGAAGCATTTCGACCTGCGTCCCAAAGGCATCGTGCTGATGCTCGACTTGTTGCGTCCGATCTACCAAAAGACTGCTGCCTACGGCCACTTCGGTCGCGAAGAGCCGGAGTTCAAGTGGGAGGCCACCGACAAGGCAGCCGCTCTGAGGGCTGACGCAGGACTGTAATTCGCATTACCCACCCTCCGAGGGGTGCTGCAGCGGGTCTGGACAACCAGTCCCCCGTCAGGCTCGGAGCCAGTGGTTCACCCGATTCAACCGCACCCATTCATTAACTTTTTAGATGAATGGAGCAATCATGAACGCTGCCGTAAACGGTTTCACCGACTATATCGTCGCCGACATGTCCCTCGCTGACTGGGGACGCAAAGAACTGGCCATCGCCGAAATCGAAATGCCCGGCCTGATGGCCATCCGCAAGGAATTCGCCAAGACTCAACCGCTGAAGGGCGCACGCATCACCGGTTCGCTGCACATGACCATCCAGACCGGCGTGCTGATCGAAACGCTGAAGGCACTGGGTGCAGAAGTGCGCTGGGCTTCCTGCAACATCTACTCCACCCAGGACCATGCAGCCGCCGCCATCGCCGCGACCGGCACACCGGTGTTTGCCGTCAAAGGCGAAACACTGGCCGAATACTGGGACTACACGCATCGCATCTTCGAATGGGCGGACGGCGGTTTGTCCAACATGATCCTGGACGACGGTGGTGATGCCACGCTGTTGCTGCATCTGGGTGCACGCGCTGAAAAGGACGCATCGCTGATCAGCAAGCCAAGTTCCGAAGAAGAGACTTGTTTGTTCGCTTCGATCAAGGCCAAGCTGGCTATCGACAAGACCTGGTATTCCACCCGTCTCGCTGCCATCAAGGGCGTGACCGAAGAGACCACGACCGGCGTGCACCGCCTGTATCAGATGCATGAACGCGGCGACCTGAAATTCCCCGCCATCAACGTCAACGATTCCGTCACCAAGTCCAAGTTCGACAACCTGTACGGTTGCCGCGAATCGCTGGTGGACGGCATCAAGCGCGCAACCGATGTGATGATCGCCGGCAAGATCGCCGTCATCGCCGGCTATGGCGACGTGGGCAAGGGTTCTGCGCAAGCCATGCGTGCCTTGTCCGCACAGGTCTGGGTGACAGAGATCGACCCGATCTGCGCGCTGCAGGCCGCGATGGAAGGCTACCGCGTGGTGACCATGGATTACGCCTGCGAACACGGCGACATCTTCGTGACCACCACTGGCAACTTCCACGTGATCACGCATGACCACATGAAGAAGATGAAGAACCAGGCCATCGTGTGCAACATCGGCCACTTCGACAACGAGATCGATGTTGCCTCGCTCAAGCAGTACAAGTGGGAAAACATCAAGCCGCAAGTCGACCACGTGATTTTCCCCGACGGCAAACGCATCCTGTTGCTGGCCGAAGGTCGTCTGGTGAATCTGGGTTGCGGAACCGGCCATCCGTCTTATGTGATGTCGTCTTCGTTCGCGAACCAGACCATTGCCCAGATCGAGCTGTATACCCGCACCAAGGAATATCCGGTCGGCGTGTATACCCTGCCCAAACATCTGGATGAGAAGGTCGCGCGTTTGCAATTGACCACACTGAACGCACAGTTGACCACCCTGACCGACCAGCAGGCGGCTTACATCAACGTACCCAAGGAAGGCCCTTACAAAGCCAACCACTACCGCTACTAATCTGTTTGTGCGGGTATGATACTCAGGGGCGGACGTCAGGTTCGCCCCTCTTAACTTGTTAAATGAAAAGATGCTGATACGACTGCTGCTTATCTGGACATTGAACGCCCTCGCCCTGGTGGCGGTGGCGAACTTCGTGCCGGGCATACACGTCGACGGGTTCACGGAGGCGTTCATCGCGGCTTTTGTGCTGGGTCTCGTCAACACGTTAATCCGTCCGATCTTTCTGGTGCTGACGCTGCCGGTCACCATGCTCACGCTGGGGCTGTTCATCTTCGTCATCAACGGCTTGATGTTCTGGTTCGCGGGTTCCATCCTGCGCGGCTTCGTGGTCGACAGTTTCTGGTCCGGCGTATTCGGCGCAGTCCTGTACAGCATCTTTTCCTGGGCGCTGAGTTCAGCCGCCGCACAACTACTTGTGAGAAAAAATGGAAAGCCCAACAACACCGATCAGTTTTGAATTTTATCCGCCGCAGACACCGGAGGGCGTCGAAAAGCTGACTGCAGCTCGCCAACGCCTGGCTGCAATGAAGCCGGAATTCTTTTCAGTCACTTTCGGCGCGGGTGGCTCCACGCAGGATCGCACGCTGGAAACGATCAGGCAGATACACGCCGAAGGCCATAACGCCACCCCGCACCTGTCCTGCGTCGGCTCCACGCGCGACAACGTCCGCGCACTGCTGTTCGCCTACAAGGACATGGGCATCAAACGCATCGTCGCGCTGCGCGGCGACCTGCCTTCCGGCATGGCCAGCATCGGCGAGTTTCAATATGCCAACGAGCTGGTGTCGTTCATCCGCGCGCAGACCGGCGAGCATTTCCATATCGAGGTCGCCGCCTATCCGGAATTTCATCCGCAGGCGAATTCTGCACGCGAGGACATGCTCAACTTCAAGCGCAAGGTCAATGCAGGCGCGAATTCGGCCATTACGCAATATTTCTACAACACGGACGGCTATTTCCGTTTCGTCGATGAATGCCGCAAGCTCGGCGTCACGGCCCCCGTCGTGCCCGGCATCATGCCCATCATGCGCTTCTCGCAACTCGCACGCTTTTCCGATGCTTGCGGCGCCGAGATCCCGCGCTGGATGCGCAAGACGATGGAAGGTTACGGCGATGATGTGGAATCGGTGCAGAGCTTCGGGCTGGATGTCGTCACGCAGCTATGCGAAAAGCTCATTGCGGGGGGAGTGCCCGGTCTGCATTTCTACACACTGAACCAGGCCAACGCTTCGCTGGAAATCCTGAAACGTCTGGGCTACCGATGAACACCTTGCGCGCACCCGAACTGCTATTGCCTGCCGGTACGCTAGACAAGATGCGTACCGCCTATGCCTTCGGTGCGGATGCGGTGTATGCCGGCCAACCGCGCTACTCTCTGAGAGCGCGCAATAACGAATTCAGGCTGGAAGAATTGCAAATCGGCATACAGGAAGCGCACGCGCTGGGCAAGAAACTGTTCGTCGCCAGCAACCTGATGCCGCATAACGCCAAGGTGAAGACCTACATGGCGGACATGGAACCGGTTATTGCGATGCGGCCGGACGCCCTGATCATGGCCGACCCCGGGCTGATCGCCATGGTGCGCGAGCGCTGGCCCGAGATGCCGATCCACCTGTCGGTGCAAGCCAACACCGTAAATTACGCGGCCGTGAAATTCTGGAAATCGCTCGGCCTAACTCGCGTGATCCTCTCGCGCGAACTTTCACTGGACGAGATCGAAGAGATCCGCCAGGAATGTCCCGACATGGAACTGGAAGTGTTCGTGCATGGCGCGCTGTGCATCGCCTATTCCGGTCGCTGCCTGCTCTCCGGTTATTTCAACCACCGCGATGCGAACCAGGGCACCTGCACCAACTCGTGCCGCTGGGACTATAAGGTGGACAATGCCGCCGAAGACGGCACGGGCGACATCCAGAAGATCGACTTCGATTTCGACAAGGCGCTCAGCGACAGCCCGCTATCCGATTGCGGTTCTCAACCGCGCCATCCAGAAGCTGACAAGGTGTACGTCATCTCGCGCAAGGATCATCCGGGCGAGCTGATGCCGGTGCTGGAAGACGAGCACGGCACTTACATCATGAACTCCAAGGACCTGCGCGCGGTTGAACATGTCGAACGCCTGGCAAAGATCGGCATCGACTCGCTCAAGGTGGAAGGCCGCACCAAATCCATCTACTACGTGGCCCGCACCGCACAAGTGTATCGCCAGGCCATCGACGACGCCGTCAAAGGCCGTACTTTCAACCTGGAACTGCTGGGCGCGCTGGATGCACTGGCCAGCCGCGGCTACACCGACGGCTTCTACGAGCGTCACCACACGCACGAACAGCAGAACTACATGCGCGGCCACTCCGAAAGCTTCCGCCAGCAATATGTCGGCGATATCGTGGCCTGTGCAAATGGCGTGGCCGAGATCGACGTGAAGAATAAATTTTCAGTTGGCGACAAACTCGAGATCATCCATCCTTCCGGCAACCACACCATCCAGCTCACCGAAATGCACAACCTTGAAGGCAATGCAGTCACTGTCGCACCCGGCAGCGGGCATCGCGTGCAGATACCGTTGCAGGGTGAAATGACAAAAGGAATGGTGGCGCGCTTCATCTAAGCTGACATAAGGAATCCATCCATGATCTTCTCCAGCCTCTCGCAGTCCGACCGTTACACCGCGCTGCATCCCCTGTTTCCTCGTGCGTTCGACTATATCCGCGACACCGACCTGTTCAATCTCGCGCCTGGCCGTTACCACATTCTTGGCGAGGACCTGATCGCGATCGTGGAGCATCTGCCGGGCAAGACGCGCGAAACGGCCAAGCTGGAGGCGCACCGGCGTTACATCGATATCCAGATGGTGCTGGACGGGTCAGAGGAGATGGGTTGGAAACCGCTGGCGGATTGCCACAATCCGGTGAGCGAGCACAGCATCGAGAGGGACATCCGTTTCTTCCACGATGCGGCTGTGTCGTGGATCGCCGTGCCACCCGAACATTTCTGCATCTTCTTTCCGGAGGATGCGCATGCGCCGCTGGTAGGCGACGGCCTGATACGCAAGGTAATCTTCAAGATTGCCGTGAATCCGGTACAACCCTGATTAACCCGGTAAAGTCCGCTTACATTAAATTCCGGGATTCACAGCAGCTTCATGGTTTGCAGTTTTTTCTTCAGCATTTTGATCTGCGAATCTTTGTCAGTCAGCTGTTTGTCTTTGTCAGTCAGCTGTTTGTCTTTATCGGCCAATTGTTTCTCTTTCTTGGACAGCTGATCATCCTTCTCGACCAGTTGTTTGTCTTTCTGTTCCAGTTCGGCCACTCCCTGCTGGATCCCATTGTTGGCCGCTGTCAGGCGTGCTTCATAATCCTGTATGGTTGCCTCGCCATTGGGCTGATTTACGGCATCCGTGGCTGCGCGCTTGATTTCCTCAACCTGCTTTTCCAGCGGCAAATCGCGCAGGTCTCTGAGTTTCAACGCAGCGGAGATGCTCCGCAACCGGTCTTCTTCCTGCAGAACAATTTTTTCAAGGGTGACCCGGTCAGTACCTGATGCCTTGCCTTCGGGTTGCACATTCTCCTGAGCTCCGACGTCGCTCGTCACACCGCCCACCGAAGCAACACTGGCCGCGCTAATCTTCAGCTGGATTTGCAACAGGGCAACGCGCTCATTGATCTGTTGTGCGTGGCGCGCGGCAAACGTGGCTTCCGCGCCCAAGCGCTGCACCAGTTCCTTGTCGTCATGCGCGGCGGCGATCCGGCTCTTGGCGTCCTGGTACACGCGCAGTGCCTGGCTATAAGTCAACGGTGCCTGCTTGTCGGCGTTCTTCATCCTGCTGTCTGCGTTGATGAGTTCGCTTTCATGCAGCGCACCTTCCTGGATGGCCTTGATCACCAGATCCAGCATCGACTGGAGCAAAGCCGCCTTTTCCCTGTCAATGCTCTCCGGCTGCTCGCGCTCCACTTTTCCAATCAAACCGGAAAGATCGCCCATTACTTTTTCATATTCCCTGGGCAACAGTTTGGGCGCGCCGTGTTCTTCCAGTTGCGCCTTGTACTCCAGCTCCTTGGCAAAACGGTATTGCACGATGGCCATTACGGCTCTGCCTTTTTCCAGAATGGCATCGCCCTTGGCCGCGTTGCTTACCAGCACCTCCCTGGATTTATTGCCCAGCGCACTCTGGCTTTCGCTCAGGACTTGCGAAGCTTCGCGGAAATAACTCGGCGCCAGGAATGGCATGTTGGCATTCCTGGCATCGTTCACGTTCTTTTCCAGGGTGGCCACTACGTCAAGATCGGACAGGTCGTTGTATTTGGCGACATGCTCCGCAGAAGGCTTGATATTGGTGCTGACCGGGGTGGTACATCCGGCCAGAAATAAGGCGCACAAGACACACAGGATACGAATTTGCCCGGAATACATTATTTGCTCCAATTCAACGTTTGCATGGAAAGGCTTGTTCACGAATATACAAATTCTATGTCAGATTTCCTGATCGAAGGCAACATCGCCTTCATCCACCGCCGTTCCCAACTGGATATTTTTGAAGTCGAACAAATTCGCGTCGAGCAGGTGTGAAGGTTTGACGCTTTGCATGGCGGAAAAAATGGTCTGGGAACGCCCCGGATACTGGCGTTCCCACTGTGTGAGCATCTCTTTAATGTTCTGGCGTTGCAGGTTCTCCTGCGAGCCGCACAGGTTGCACGGGATGATGGGGAATTCCATGCCGCGCGCATAACGGGCGATGTCCTTCTCGGCGCAATAGGCCAGCGGACGGATGACGATGTGGTCGCCCTTGTCGGTGACCAGCTTGGGCGGCATGGCTTTGAGTTTGCCGCCGAAGAACATGTTCAGGAACAGCGTCTCCACCATATCGTCGCGGTGGTGTCCCAGCGCGATCTTGTTCGCACCCAATTCTCCCGCCACTTTGTAGATGATGCCGCGACGCAGCCGCGAACAGAGGGAACAGGTGGTCTTGCCCTCGGGGATCTTGGCCTTGACGATGGAGTAGGTATCCTGTGTCTCGATGTGAAAGTCCACGCCGAGATTCTTCAGATAATTCGGCAACACATCGGCCGGGAAGCCCGGCTGCTTCTGGTCGAGGTTCATCGCCACGATCCTGAAATCGATGGGCGCGCGTTTGCGCAAGGTGAGCAGGATATCCAGCAGGGTATAGGAATCCTTGCCCCCGCTCAGGCACACCATCACGGTATCGCCCTCTTCGATCATGTTGAAATCGCCGATGGCTTTGCCGACCATGTGCTCCAGCCGTCCCTTAAGGCGATTGAAGTTGGTGGAATGGTGCTCGAAATGGATGGGTTGAGTGATGTCGTTCATTTTAGTTTCAAAGGTTGATACTGCGCCCCCCGTCGACCGCCAATATCTGGCCCGTGATATAGGGTGCGTCGGCGATCAGGAATTGCACGGTCCTGGCGATGTCGTCCGGCTCGCCCTCGCGTTTGAGCGGAGTATGTGCAACGAGTCTGCGGCGCTGTTCCACATCTTGCCACGCTGCGCTTTCCGGCCAGAGATTGATGCCCGGCGCGACCCCGTTAACACGTATCTGCGGCGCAAGTTCCTGCGCCAACGCGCGGGTGAGCCCAGCCAGGCCCGTCTTGGCCACGTTATACAGCAAGTGTCCGTGCATCGGAAAATCGGCGTGGATATCGACGATATTGACGATGCATCCGTGGCTGCGGCGCAACTCGCTTGCAGCTGCCTGAGCCAGGAACAATGGCGCCTTCAGGTTGGTGCCGAGCAGGTCGTTCCATTGCTGCTCGTTCATTTGATCCAGCGGCGTGGGATAAAAACTGGAGGCGTTGTTGACCAGCGCATGGAGATGACCGAATTGCCCGATGGCCTCCTCTATCACGCGCGGCAAGGCGGAGATATCCAGCAGGTCCGCCTGCACGGTGCAGGCCGAATCGGGACGCTGCTCGTTCAATTCGGCACGCAGAGCCTGCGCATCCTGCAACGAGACATGACAATGGATTGCGACGTTCGCGCCTGCCGCATGCAAACGGCGCACGATAGCCGCGCCGACGCGCTTTGCCCCGCCTGTCACCAATACTGTTTTGCCTTGCATCGTATTCCCCACTAAACTCTCGCAACTGTTGAATTATACCCGACCATGCCCATCACCTTGCCTGTCCCCGGACCCGACGCTCTTGTTCACAGCGCCAAATTGTGCGACCTCATCCGCAACGACATTGCCGCACAGGGCGGATGGATTCCCTTTTCACGTTTCATGGAATTGGCGCTATATGCGCCCGGTCTGGGTTACTACACCGCCGGATCCAGAAAATTTGGCGGGGAGGGCGATTTCATCACTGCGCCGGAACTCTCCACCCTGTTCGGCAGGACCGTCGCAAAGCAATTGATCGAAGTGATGCAGGCCAGCTCGCCGCACATCCTGGAACTCGGAGCGGGCAGCGGAAAACTCGCGCTCGATATTCTCGGCGAACTCGAACGGCGTGACGAACTGCCGGAAAGTTATTCGATACTGGAGGTAAGCGCCGATCTGCGCGAGCGCCAGCAGGCACTGCTGCGCGAAAAACTGCCGCATCTCGCGGATCGCGTGCACTGGCTGGATGCCTTGCCGGAAAAAATCTCCGGTGCAGTCATCGGCAATGAGGTGCTGGATGCGTTTCCGGTCCATCTGATGTACTGGACGAATCAGCGCATCTTGGAACGCGGTGTGACAACCGTAGCCAACCATTTCAACTGGCAGGACAGACTGCCGGAATCACCAGTGCTGCTCGACATCGCAATGAAAATCAAGGTGCCCGACGATTACCTTAGCGAAATCTCGCTCACCGCGCGCGGTCTGATCGCCAGCCTGTGCGAGCGCATTGAAACAGGAGCCATGCTGTTCATCGACTACGGTTTCGGTGCAGGCGAGTATTACCATCCGCAACGGACACGCGGCACCCTGATGTGTCATTACCGTCACCACACGCACGATGATCCGTTCTATCTGCCGGGCCTGCAGGACATTACTGCGCATGTGGACTTCACCGCTATCGCTGAAACCGCAATCGATCACGGTGCACACTTTCTGGGCTACACCTCGCAGGCGCATTTTCTGATCAATAATGGTGTGACGGATTTTCTCGGTGAGGTCTCACCGGAAAATGTAAAAGCATATGCACCGCTTTCCGCGCAATTGCAAAAACTCACCAGCCCTGCCGAAATGGGCGAGCTGTTCAAAGTCATCGCCCTGGGCAAGGGATTGGATCAGCCTTTGTCGGGATTCCTGCGCGGTGACTTATCGCGCGGTTTGTAACCACATTTGGATTCTGATTGAGGAATAGCATGTCTCACAGGCACAGTTTCGCGCCAATAAGCAATTCCGATGCAAGGGTGTTGATTCTGGGTAGCATGCCTGGCAATGTATCGCTGGAAAAAAACGAGTACTACGCCCTGCCGCAGAATGCCTTCTGGAAAATCATGGGTGAGTTGGTGGGTGCCGGCTTGTCTCGCCCATATGAAGAACGAGTTTCCATTCTGAAGTCTTCCCGCATCGCCTTATGGGATGTACTGGCATCATGTGAACGCAAATCCAGTCTGGACGCTGATATCAGAAAAGGCACCGAGATCGGAAATGATTTCGAAACTTTCTTCAAGCAACATCTGCATATCAAGCATGTATTCTTCAACGGAGCGAAGGCAGAACAAAGTTTCAAAAAGTTCGTAATCGGGAAACAGAAACTACCGCCACTGACATTTCACCGTCTGCCTTCGACCAGCCCGGCACATGCCGGAAAGAGCTATACAGACAAACTGCTGGCATGGCGGGCAGTCATAAGCGGTTGATCCGGAATTTTGCAGCTCAGGACCGCTGCAATCGCATTGCACTCTTTGTGTCTGGAATGAGCGGCACAAAAAGTGCGAAGCAGATAAGCTCTTGCCTGTTTAATATCTGCTACGACACCCGGACTTTATTCCGGGTTTTTGGAGGATTGTTCAGAAGGCAAATCAAAGCGGCGCGCCATCTTGAAATGCCCGGCCCAATAGCCTTCCAAGTTTGAGATTCTGACGCCGCCCGTACGATTGCTTGCGTCATGGATGAACTGATTATTGCCAAGATAAATCCCGACATGGGAAACGGCTCGGCGCTTGAGGCGAAAAAACAGCAAATCGCCCGGGTGCAATTCTGCCAACTGGATGCTTGTCCCAATCAGACTGATGGCCCTTGCACTGTGTGGCAGCTCTATTCCTGCGGCTTGATCGAAAATGTAACGCACAAAGCCGCTGCAATCAAAACCGGTTTCAGGGCTTACGCCGCCCCTGTGGTACGAAACTCCAATCTGATTGAGGGCCAGCTGCAACATACTCTGGATAGCATCCGGCAGGCTTTCCAATTTGGGCTGATCCGCACCATTGACACCGGGTTGTTGCATGGGGCCGGTTTGTTCAGCCGCCAGGATGCCCCTGCTCAGAAACAGTACACATACGAATAGAATAATTCTCACAGTCATTTGGTGTATCCGCATTTCTTCAAAATATCTCGGGTGATCCGTTATATGGCCTTGGTAATGGCTTCCACCGCCATGATGCGCGCCTCGCGTACCCTGTCGGCGATCAGATTCTTGTCCGGGCATGCGCGCGCGATCTCTCCGGCATTCACTGCCTGTGCAGCTTGCGCACAGCGCAGCAGATAGGCTGACTGCGGATAGGCATCCTGCTCGTGTCCGGTACGCCCGTGTGCATCTGATTCGCATGCCTGCAATAGCTGCGTGAAACGTTCCGGCTTGCGCCACAGATCGCAGCTATCGAACAGTTTCACAATTGTGTCGGCACGCAGTTCCCTGGCGCGATGCACATTGCCGTGGTGTCTCGCCACGAGCATAGCCAGATCGCGGCATTCGCCGGGTACACGCAGCCGTTCGCACACATCCTTCAGGTGTTCGACGCTGCGCATCTCATGGCCGATGTGGCGCGGCAGGGCATTCGCGGGCGTGCTGCCTTTGCCCAGATCGTGCCCCAGTGCGGCAAAGCGAACTTCGAGGGGATAGCCGTGCTGCGCAGTATCGTCCAGCACCAGCATGGCATGAATGCCGCAGTCTATCTCGGGGTGGTACTGGGGCGGTTGAGGCACGCCAAACAGCGCATCCAGTTCCGGCAATATCTTTTTCAGTGCACCGCACTCGCGCAGCGTGGTGAAGAAACGCGACGGATGTTTTTCCATCAGGCCGCGCGCCAGTTCCTGCCATACGCGCTCGGCCACCAGTGCATCGACTTCGCCGTTTTCCACCATCGTGCGCATCAGCCTCAATGTCTCCGGCGCGAAGGTGAATCCGAAGCGCGCCGCAAAGCGCGCGCCGCGCAGGATGCGCACCGGGTCCTCGGCAAATGCGGCACTCACATGGCGCAACACGCCCGCCCTCAGGTCGGCCTGTCCGCCGTAGGGATCGATGAGTTTGCCGTCTGCATCCTGTGCAATGGCGTTGACGGTGAAGTCGCGGCGCAGCAGGTCCTGCTCCAGCGTCACTTCAGGTGTGGCATACACGGTGAACCCTTTGTAACCCTGAGCCACCTTGCGTTCGGTGCGTGCCAGCGCATATTCCTCATGGGTTTCGGGATGCAGAAACACCGGAAAGTCGCTGCCCACCGGTTTGAAGCCGCGCGCAACCATCTCATCCGGCGTGCTGCCCACCACCACCCAATCGTGATCCTGCACGGGCAAGCCGAGCAACCGGTCGCGAACTGCACCGCCGACGCAATAGATTGTCAGATCGTTAACGTTCATCGCGATAGGATTTCTGGTTCTTCGCGTTTTGCGCCTCGATGGTGCCGAGCCGCTGCTTGAGCGATTGCGAAGTCTGTCCGAACAGCTTGGAGTAATACATGGTGTTGCTCATGACCTTCTTCACATAATCGCGCGTCTCGTCGAACGGAATGGTCTCGACGTAGATCGCTCCTTCCATCGGCTGTGTGCCGCGCCATTGCCGCGCCCTGGTCGGGCCCGCGTTGTATGCGGCGGATGCCAGCACCGGGTTGTCGTCAAATTGATGCGAGACCGTTTTCATGTAATACGTGCCGAGCTGGATGTTCACATCCAGCCGATGGATCAGCCCCTTGCGGTAGCCCTTCATGCCGATCTGCCTTGCCACCCAGCGCGCCGTATCCGGCATGATCTGCATCAATCCGGCTGCGCCGACATCGGATTTTGCCATGGTCGCAAAACGGCTTTCCTGCCGCATCAGACCGTACACCCATGCCTCCTCCAGACCGTGCTTGTGCAGGTCTTCCTGCATGCTTTCACGGTACGGTGCGGGATAGCGCAAGTTGAAATCGTGCAGCTGCACCGTGCGATCCGCCGCATTGATCGAACGGTCGTACATCTCGTTGCGGCGTGCCACTTCGGCTGCCACCAGCAATTGCCGGTCACTGAAGTTCCGCGTTGCCCAGGCCCATTCCTTTGCGGCTTCGGTACGCATGTCCATGCGATACAACAGCAGGGTGCGCTGTATCGCAGGCATGGCCTGTATGGTTTCGATCTCGGTATCGCTCGGCTGGTAATGCACCGAACCCATGCCCGCACCCGGCGCGCCCCCCAATTCTTCGGAGGCTAGCTGTCCGTAGAAATTATATTCGCGACTCAGATCGGCAAATAACATCTCGGCTTCTACAGGCCGTCCCAGTGCCATAAGTGCGCGGCCTTTCCAGTATCGCCACGCCCCTTCGCTTTGCTGTTGCTGCGACATCGCACTGATGCTTTCCCACACTTCGTGCCAGTTGTTCGCACGCAATGCCGCGCGGGTGCGCCATGCCAGTTGTTTTGGATTCAACGCCGCATCGCCTGCCACCGAATACCAGAGCAATGCCCGTTCGTCATGGGCTTGTGCACCGGCGTAGCCCTGCCAGCCGAAGAAATAGCGCTGTTCGTCCTCGGAAAAATAATTGGCCATATGTTCCCAGCGCGTATAGGCGATCTGCGGCGACTGTCTGGCCAGGCGTTGCAGGGCGAACAAGGCCGCCATTCGCCGTCCCATGCCTGCGTTCTCGAATTTGGTCCTTTCCAGATAGCGCCTCGGATTTCCCGCTGCAACACTCAACTCGGCAGCCGGAAAGACTTGCGCCTTGGGCAGCTTTTTGATCAGTTCTCTGGCCAGCGTAGTGTTGTTGTTCTCCAGCGCCAGACGCATGCGCTGCCATACATCGGCCTCGCTTATGACGCCTTGCTTGATCGCTTCCGTGAACAATGGGGTACAACTATCCGGCATTTCTTCGCTGTTGAACCACAGCTTGCGTGCTTCGGCCAGCGCACCGGCAGCATCGGTTTGTCGACGCAGTTGCAGGGCATAACACGTCAGTTCGTCATCCGTGCTCACCAGATGCGGGTATTCTTCCGCAAATTCGTCCCAGCTTTCGTGCTCACCGAGATATTTGAGCCACTCTCCGCGAAACTGATCGACCACCGGGGATTCGTCGGTACGTGCAAGAAATGCCTTGATCGCGGGTGTCGCTTTCGTGCCCCAGTGCATGTGCAACTGGTAATAAGTCACGTAGGGCTCCAGCGGGGTTGTACTGAGTTTCTCCGCCACTTTGTCCAGGCGTGAGGAATTGCCAGCGCGTAACGCGTCACGTGCGATGCGAAAATCACTTTCTTGGTCGGCCAGCGCACACGCAGGCAGCACCAGCAGCAGGAACAATACAAATCTCATGGAAGTACTCAGGATCAACTGGGTACAGAATACCACATGCGCCTTGCGCCGCGTTACCGAAAGTGCCCGGAAACGGCGCCAAATAAGGGATACAGAGAGGGTGGCCTCAGCAGTGAGGCCGCCCGGGAAGACACATCATCAACACTGATACTTATACATTTTATGCAGGAACGCATCGACATCCACAGTCGCCAATTCGCCGGGAAGTACCGAATGTTTATCCATTTCGCTGACCGGTTGATCGCCGACCAACGCAAGTTGCGGATTCCATTCCGCATACATCACTTCGTCGCCATATCCTTCATCCGCAACTGTTTCGCGCTCGATCTCGTATCCGCTCATGTTCATCGTGGTAGCCATATCACACCTCCGCATCCGGGGCGATTTAAAATCTGTCGACCCTGCCAATAATGTATCGGCCCGGACGCGGAAAAGCTTAGCTCAACTTGCAGCCAACTTCGATGCGTAAGCCGTATCACAATCGATGGCTGAATTTTGCGCTTAAGCAATCCTTAAGAATGGCGGCTTAATCTCAAATGCCTTATTGCAAATTATTACGACATAAGAGTTTGTTTATTGTCAGGTAAACGCGCAGTCTGACCTGTTACCGCGGGCGGAGCCTGAATTGATGTTTGATTAGCTCCAGATTTCATTCAAGCCGAAGTTCTGTCTCTCAATTTTCATTATTTTAATCAAGGAGAAGTACCATGAAAATGAAGCGTACCTTTCTCGCCGTCGTTGCGACGGCATCAATTGCCGGTACCGGCCTCGCCAATGCCGCCAATAGCTCCGAGCCGATTCAACCCATCGAAGCGGTCAAAACCAGCAATCCGGCCCTGGTCGAACTGGGCAAGAAGCTGTTCTTCGATCCACGCCTTTCCAAGTCAGGTTTTATTTCTTGCAACTCCTGCCACAATTTGTCCATGGGCGGCACCGATAACATCAAGACGTCTATCGGTCACAACTGGCATCAGGGTCCGATCAATGCGCCTACCGTCCTTAATTCCAGCATGAGTTTGGCCCAGTTCTGGGACGGGCGTGCGGCAGACCTCAAAGCCCAGGCCAGCGGCCCTATCGCCAATCCCGGCGAAATGGGTTTCACCCACGAACTTGCTGTCGGGGTTCTGCAATCCATCCCTGCTTATGTCGCCGAGTTCAAGACCAACTTCGGGTCAGACAAGGTGACCATAGGCGAGGTAACCCAGGCTATCGCTGCTTTCGAGGAAACCCTGGTGACGCCAAACTCGCGTTTCGACAAATGGCTAAAGGGTGACAAGCATGCTTTGAACGCCAACGAAATTGCCGGTTACAAGCTGTTCAAGGATAGCGGTTGCGTGGCCTGCCATAATGGCCCCGCAGTGGGCGGCAATTCCTATCAGAAGATGGGCGTTGTCGAGCCCTACAAGACCACCAACCCGGCGGAAGGCCGTTCGGCGGTCACCGGCAAAAATGAGGATCGTTTCAACTTCAAGGTTCCGACCCTGCGCAACGTTGAATTGACCTATCCCTACTTCCATGACGGCGGAGCCGCTACGCTTAAAGATGCCGTCAATACCATGGGCAAGATACAACTTGGCAAGAAATTCACTGATGGAGAAAACGCCCAAATTGTGGCTTTCCTGAAGACGCTGACCGGAGATCAGCCTTCATTCAATTTGCCTATCCTGCCGCCTTCATCCGACAGCACTCCGAGGCCGCAACCGTTCGACAACTAAACCAGGTAACCGGGGGCGCAAGTCCCCCGGTCTTGCTCATCCACAGCCTTGCGCACTTTCCGTCACGGTCCGTTCCAAACCCACCCGCGCAACAATGGAGATGCAATCCGGCATTCCCTGTATGAAGTATGGATACTTTGCGGAAATATTGCCGCCATATGCATCAGGCTGTTAAATTCTTGCGGAACGCGACAGCATACAGTTCAGCATGCCCATTCTAAACATGCTGCCAATCGCAGTAACGGATGGAAAACATAAGGATCAGACATGACAATCATCCAAATGAGTATCGACGCCCCACAGGTCACCCTTGTTGCCAACGAGCGGGAAATCATGGACCAACTTCTGCACCTGGAAGGTTCGAGGGTACTCGAACTCGGCTGCGGCAAAGCGGAGAAAACTCGTCTGGTCAGTGAAAAAGCCGCTTCGGTACTTGCCCTGGAAGTGGACGAACTTCAGCTCGCAAAGAACAAGATGATCGGGGATCTGCCCAACGTCCGTTTCGAGTACGGCGGCGCCGAAAATATTCCTGCCGCCGATTCGAATTTCGATATCGTGTTGATGTTCAAGTCCCTGCACCACGTACCGTCCGAATCCCTCGACAACGCTTTTTCCGAAATCTGCCGTGTATTGAAGCCGGGTGGCATGGCTTATATCTCCGAGCCAGTCTATGCCGGAGAATTCAACGAAATACTCCGGCTATTCCACGACGAAAAGAAGGTACGCGAAGCCGCTTTCGCCGCCGAAGTGCGTGCAGTCTCAACTCGGCAGCTAACACTGGTCCAGCAGAAATTTTTCTTGCAACCTTCGCATTTTGAAAGTTTCAGTCAATTCGAAAACCAGGTTCTCAAAGTGACCCATACCGATCACCAACTATCACCTGCCCTGCTTGAAGAGGTCCGCTCAAAATTCAACCGGCACATGTCCCCGACTGGAGCGGCATTCCTCACCCCCATCCGAATCGACCTTTTCGCAAAACCGGCTCCGTGAAAATTAATTAATAATTCGCAGTACCGGGGGCGGTAGCATTCGGCGGGGCGGCAGAAAACATACAAGTGCCTGTCGGACGATCATCTTGCCGATCTGTGTCCGGCATCCGAAACTGCACTCTACACTTCTGCCGACAACTTCTGACAAGGTGGGAAACATGCCTGAAGCCGCCGCACTGCAAGGACTCACCAGCACCGAAGCCCTGCAACGGCAGTCAACGTACGGGCCCAATGCGGTGGCGGAAGACCGCCCTCATGTCTGGCTTGTTTTCCTGCGCAAATTCTGGGCACCGGTGCCCTGGATGCTGGAAGCGACGATCGCCTTGCAATTCGCGCTGGGCAAGCCGGACGAAGCCGCCATCATTGCCGCCCTGCTGGCATTCAATGCCGTACTGGGGTTTGCGCATGAAAATCGCGCCAACAACGCATTGGCAATGCTGAAGAGCCGCCTGGAGATTCAGGTCCGCGTCTTGCGTGACAATATCTGGCAAAAATTACCGGCTCAACAACTCGTACCGGGCGACGTGGTGTACCTGCGCATGGGCGACCTTGCCACAGCGGATATTCGTTTGCTTGACGGCAAATTGCTTCTGGATCAATCCGCACTTACCGGCGAATCGTTGCCGGTTGAAGCAGGTTCCGGATCTTTTGTGCATGCCGGCGCCATTGTGAAGCGCGGCGAAGCACCGGGCGAGGTCACCGCAACCGGAGTCCATACGTTTTTTGGCAAGACGGCCGAACTTGTGCGTAGCGCCAAGTCCGTAAGCCACCTGGAAACGCTCATCGTTACGATCGTCAAATATCTGGTGACACTGGACGCGATCCTGGTTGCCGCCTTGTTGACATACAGCGCGTTGTACGGAATCCCCCTGACCGAAGTGCTTCCTTTTGCGTTGATCCTGCTGGTTGCTTCCGTGCCCATCGCACTGCCGGCTACCTATACTCTCGCAACGGCGCTCGGTGCGCTGGAACTGGCCAAAAACGGCGTTCTGGTGACGCGTTTGTCGGCCATCGAGGAAGCCGCCGCAATGGATGTGCTGGCAAGCGACAAGACCGGCACCATCACTCAAAACCGGCTGGCGCTCACCGCGCTCCGTTCATACGCACCCTATAACGACAAAGATCTGCTGTATTGGGCTGCGCTCGCCTGCGACCATTCGACACAAGACCCGATAGATCTGGCCATTCTGGATGCCGCGCAGGTACGCGGCTTGCTGTCCCAACTGCCTCGGCGCCTGGGCTTTATTCCGTTCGACCCGGAGACCAAACGTTCCGAAGCGCAGTATGACCAGAGCGACAATAAATTGCGCGTGCTTAAGGGAGCACCGCGCGTGATTGGCGGGCTGGTCGTGAATGGAATCGACATCGGCTCTGACGTGGAAAAATTGGGGGCGGACGGTTCGCGCGTCCTGGCCGTTGCCATCGAAACCGGCAGCAACGGTTTGCAACTTGCGGGGTTGGTGGCACTGCAAGATCCGCCAAGGGAAGACTCCCGAATGTTGATCCAGGATCTGCACAATCTGGGAGTGCGGGTGTTGATGGTTTCCGGCGATGGTCCATCCACGGCACGCGCGGTGGCTGAAAAAGTGGGTATCGGCGCACGCGTGTGCGCGCCGGAAAAGCTGCAGGAAGCCATCGAACAAGGCGCTTTGGACTACGATGTATTTGCCCGCGTGTTGCCTGAAGACAAGTTTCGTCTGGTGCTGGCGTTGCAGCAAAGCGGACATGTAGTCGGCATGAGCGGCGACGGCGTCAACGATTCGCCAGCACTCAAGCAGGCCGAGGTTGGCATAGCCATGGCCAATGCCACGGATGTCGCCAAGGCCGCCGCCAGCCTGGTGCTGACCAACCCCGGACTGGGAGACATCAAGGCTGCGATAGAAACCAGCAGGCGCATCAACCAGCGCATGCTTACCTACACCATGAACAAGATCATCAAGACACTGGAGATCGCCATCTTCCTCAGTGTCGGTGTCATGCTGACGGGCGTGTTCGTGATCACCCCGCTGCTGATGGTGCTGCTGCTGTTCACCAACGATTTCGTCACGATGTCCATCGCCACGGACCATGTTTCTTTCTCGCGCAAACCCGAACGCTGGAACATTCCCAACCTGATGCTGACGTCGGGCATTCTCGCCGGCTTCGTGCTGATCCTGTCGTTCGCCGTGTTTTTTGCCGGGCGCGACTGGCTGCATCTGCCGTTGAACCAGTTACAGACGCTGATCTTCGTGATGCTGGTCTTTACCGGTCAGGGTAACGTTTATCTGGTACGCGAGCGCCGCCATTTCTGGCAATCGCTGCCGAGCCAATGGATGCTGATTGCTTCCTTGCTCGATATCGTCGTTGTCTTTATTTTCGCCACAAAGGGCATACTCATGACTGCCATACCCGTTGAACTGGTCGCCGGGCTGGTGGCACTGGTGATGGTTTATCTGATCGCGGTGGATTTCATCAAGATACGCGTGTTCAAGCATTTCGGCTTCTAGATAGCCATCTGAACATTCTGGTGGATAAGATCGTGGTAGAGGATAAAACCGCCACCATCAGGAATAAGTTATGGGGCTTTAGCGGAGACAATGCTGAAAATAAAAATGGGCGACTTGGATCAAGTGCCCACTTTTAACCCGAATTGGTGCGCTCGGCGGGAGTCGAACCCACGACCCTTGGCTTCGGAAACCAATACTCTATCCAGCTGAGCTACGAGCGCTTTGAAACGGCGCGCAGTATAGCGTTTTTTTGCATGCCCCGCCCGCGCCGGATAGCGCAAAAAATGCTATCGTACACAACATGAGCTTCTCCAATCCCACCCCTCAGGATATTTGCAAATTGTTGCGCGAAGTTCGCAGCGTGGCCGTGGTCGGCCTTTCATCCAACCCGAACCGCCCCAGTTTCCACGTGGCGCAGGCCTTGCAAAGCTTCGGTTACCGCATCATCCCGGTGCGCCCGTTGGTGACGGAGGTGTTGGGCGAGAAGGCCTATCCCGACTTGGAAAGCCTGCCCGAACTGCCCGACATCGTGGATGTATTTCGCGCTCCCGAGCATGTGCCCGCTATCGTTGATAGCTGCATCAAGCTGGGCGTCAAGAATCTGTGGTTGCAGGATGGCGTGGTGCATGAGGAAGCTGCGCTACGGGCAAAACAGGCGGGCATCAACGTGGTGATGGATCGCTGCATGTTCCGCGACCACACACAATTGTGCGGAACCGGCTCTTGAATAAGGCGCGTTGCGTCTGGTGCGGTGACGATCCCCTATATCGGGCGTACCACGATACCGAATGGGGGGTGCCTTTGCACGACGACCATTTGCTTTTCGAGTTCCTGATCCTGGAGGGCGCGCAGGCCGGATTAAGCTGGATCACCATCCTGAAAAAACGCGAAAACTACCGTGCCGCGTTTGATGGTTTCGACGCAACACGGATTGCCCGTTATGATGCGAATAAAATAGAATCGTTGTTGCAGAATCCGGGGATTGTCCGCAACCGGCTGAAGGTGGCTGCAGCCGTGACCAACGCCCAAAAGTTTCTCGACGTGCAGTCCGAATTCGGCAGCTTCGATAAATTCATCTGGCAGTATGTCGACGGCAAACCAAAGCAGAACGCAAGGCGCAGCATCGACAAAATCCCTGCCAGCACGCCGGAATCGGATGCGATGAGCAAGGAGCTAAAACGGCGCGGATTCAAATTCGTCGGCAGCACCATCTGCTACGCTCACATGCAGGCAACCGGCATGGTGAACGACCATACGACAGACTGTTTCAGATATAAAGAACTACTGAGATGACCCTTAAATTCACCAAAATGCACGGCGCAGGCAACGACTTTGTGGTGCTCGACGGAGTGCGCCAATCGATCGCATTGTCGCCCGAGCAGATCCGCTTCATCGCCGACCGCCATTTCGGCATCGGCTGCGACCAGGTATTGCTGGTGGAAAAAACGCACCGCGAAGATGCGGATTTCCGCTATCGCATCTTCAATGCCGACGGCGGCGAAGTGGAGCAATGCGGCAACGGCGCGCGTTGCTTCGTGCGTTTTGTGCACGAACACAAGCTCACCGGCAAGCGCGAGATCGTGGTGGAGACCAAGAGCGGACTGATCTCGCCGCGCCTGGAAGATGACGGGCGCGTTACCGTGAATATGGGTGCGCCGATCTTTGATCCGTCGCAGATCCCTTTTGTAAGCGATAGCCATGAAGTGATCCAGCCCTTGCAAATTGGCACAGAGGTTCTGCACATTACCGCCGTATCCATGGGTAACCCGCACGCCGTACAAGTGGTTGAGAATATCGAAGCCGCTCCCGTGACCACGCAAGGGCCTCTGGTCGAACATCACCCGCGGTTCCCCAAGCGCGTGAACGCCGGTTACATGCAGGTCGTGAACAGGACTCATATCAGGCTGCGCGTGTTTGAGCGCGGTGCAGGCGAAACCCTGTCCTGCGGCACCGGCGCTTGCGCTGCCGTCGTTGCCGGCATCCGGCGCAAGCTGCTGGACAACACCGTAAATGTCGCCACACGCGGCGGTTCACTCAGCATCACCTGGGCCGGCGAACATTCGCCGGTACTGATGACCGGCCCGGCCATCACGGTGTTCGAGGGCGAGATCAACTTGTAGAAAGTAAACAATGAGAGCAGAAGACGTAGCACAATACTTGCTGGACAATCCGCAGTTCTTCGAAGACCACGCGGAAATGCTGTCGCAGATCAACCTGCCCCACCCGCACGGCGGGCGCACCATCTCGTTGAGCGAACGCCAGTTGCTCACCCTGCGCGAACGCGTGAAAGACCTGGAAAAAAAACTGCACGACTTGCTGGAATACGCCAAAGAGAACGATGCGTTGCAGCTCAAAGTGCATCAGTTCAATAGCGCGCTGTTCGGTCCGCATGACCGCTCCACGCTGCAGAGCCTGATCGTGCACAACCTGCGCGACATCTTCGCCGTTCCGCATGTCGCCTTGCATCTCTGGAAGGACGAGCCGCCCAGCGCCGAGGTGCTGGCCTTCGCCGACGAACACAAACAACCGGTCTGCACCCATCACGCGATCCATGACACTTTGCCCTGGTTTGGCGAAGCCGGCGAACACCTGCGCTCTTTTGCCTACCTGCCGTTGCGCGCGCACGGCCAGACCATCGGCCTGCTCATCCTCGCCAGCGAAGACAAGGAGCGTTTCTATCCGGAAATGGGCACGCTGTTCCTGCAACGCATCGCGGAGACTCTGGGCAGTGCGTTCCATCTGCATGTCTGATGCCCGCCACTGAACAAGTCCCCGTCACACTGCAAGGCTACCTCGCCTACCTGCACAACGAGCGCAACTATTCCCCGCTGACTGCCGAGAACTACGCACGCGACATCCGGCGCTTGCTGGCGCTTGCCGGAACGACCCCGCTGCCCGACCTCAAGAGCCACCACATCCGCCGCTTTATCGCGCAGTTGCACGGCAGCGGCCTGGGCGGGCGTTCTCTGGCGCGTGTGCTTTCAGCCTGGCGCGGTTTCTATGGCTACCTGATGCGCGACCACGGCTGCAAGAGCAACCCCTGTGTCGGCCTGCGTGCGCCGAAGGCACCCAAGACCCTGCCGCATGCGCTCTCACCCGACGAGGCGGTGAAACTGGTCGAGATGCCCGTTGAAACGCCGATGGATGCGCGCGACAAGGCGATGTTCGAATTGCTCTATTCCTCGGGTTTGCGTTTGGCAGAACTGGTGAGCCTCGATCCCATCGACATGGATTTTGCCGACGCCTCGGTGCGCGTCACCGGCAAAGGCAACAAGACGCGCATCGTGCCGCTGGGCAGCCATGCCATCGACGCCTTGAAAGCGTGGCTGGCGGTGCGCGAACCGATCGCCAAACCGGGCGAGACGGCCCTGTTCGTCGGCAAGAACGGCGCCCGCATCAGCCCGCGCACCGTGCAACTGCACCTGCGCCAGCGCGGCATCACCCAGGGCATTGCCAGCGGCGTGCATCCGCACCTGCTACGCCATTCCTTCGCCACGCATGTGCTGCAATCCTCGGGCGACCTGCGTGCGGTACAAGAAATGTTGGGTCACGCCAGCATTTCCACCACACAGGTCTATACTCACCTCGATTTCCAATACCTCGCCAAAATTTACGACAGTGCGCATCCGCGTGCCAAAAAGAAAACATGAACACTCCAAAGACCAAATCACATTCAACACCGCACCGCCCATCGCAAGGCGGCATCGATTTTCGCAACCGTGTGAAGCGCGACAAACAGAAGACGGAAACACATGCGCCGAAACCCGCCGCACCGGTTCGCACCGGAAATGCAATGGGACGCCCTGGCCTCATCCTCAAGGCGGACCGAGACAAATCGCTGCTGCGCCGCCACCCGTGGATATTCTCCGGCGCGATCGAATGCATCGACGGTGCGCCTGCCAGCGGTGATACCGTAGCGGTGCGCGATGCCTCGGGGAAATTTCTGGCGTGGGCCGCATACAACGCCGAATCGCAGATCACCGCACGCGTATGGTCGTGGCGCGAAACCGATGTCATCGACAAGGAATTCTTCCGCAACCGCATCGCCCTCGCTCTGAAAGCACGGCGCGCACTCGGCCTTGGTCGCGACAGCAACGGCATGCGCCTTGTCCACGGCGAATCGGACGGTTTGCCCGGTCTCATCGTGGATAAATACGGCGACGTATTGGTCATGCAGTTGGGCAGCGCGGGGCCGGAACATTGGCGCGACACACTGGCCGACATCCTGCAGGAACTGTGTTCGCCCGTTTGCATCTACGAACGCTCGGATTCCGACGGACGCGAACTGGAAGGCCTCCCCGTGCGCAGCGGCGTGCTACGGGGCGCATTGCCGGATAAAGTCGAAGTAACCGAACACGGGATCCGCTTCGCGGTGGATGTCGCCGCCGGACAGAAGACGGGCTTCTACCTGGACCAGCGCGACAACCGCGCCCTGACCGGCACGCTGGCAGCCGATTGCGACGTGCTTAACTGTTTCTGTTACACCGGCGGCTTCTCGCTCTATGCATTGCACGGCGATGCGAAGTCGGTGCTTTCCATCGATTCTTCGCAGGAGGCGCTGCAACTGGCGCAGTCCAATGCGGAATTGAACGGATTCGATCCATCACGTGCCGAGTGGCAATGCGCCGACGTGTTCGAAGCCCTGCGCAAACTGCGCGACCAGAACCGCAAGTTCGACCTCATCGTGCTCGACCCGCCCAAGTTCGCACCCACTGCGGCTTTTGCCGAGAAGGCCTCGCGCGCCTACAAGGACATCAACCTGCTGGGCTTCAAGCTGTTGCGGCCGGGTGGTTTGCTGTTTACTTACTCGTGTTCCGGCGGCATCAGTGATGATCTGTTTCAGAAGATCATTGCGGGGGCGGCGCTGGATGCAGGGGTGGATGCGCAGATCGTGAAGAAGCTGCATGCGGCAGCGGATCATCCGGTGTTGTTGAGTTTTCCGGAGGGGGCGTATTTGAAGGGGTTGGTGTTGAGGGTGGCTTAGTCGGAAGTCGCCTGACGGCTCAAGCTCCTCGGGTCTGATCCCCTCTCCCTCTGGGAGATAACCAGCGACTTGGCTGACGTTGTTTGGCAGCCTAGTCGAATGGCTAGTAGTTCCATCAGGGCTAGGGTGAGGGAACACTCGTTGTATTTCCTCTAATCTCAAACCCAACACCGTCGGGGGTAGCCCGACAGCTAGTCACTTTTCTCGTCTTGCCGAGAAAAGTAACCAAAAGAGGGCGCCCCCGGTTTGCCGCCCCTTCGGGGTTCCCTCGATATTTCGCCAACAAGCGGGGCTGCGCAACTCGCCCTGGCGGGGCACACAAACCGTGCCCCACTGCGGAGCTCAAACAGTGCTCGCCTAAACCTCCGCTTGCTGGCGAAATATCGAGGCGGCGCTCAGGGGAGGGGAAATCGAAAATCAAAACCACAGTGTGGGCACTTCGTGCCCACACTACTTGATTTAGCTGCCATCATTTCTGCTTTTCAATAGTTAGTCCAGATGATATGTGCTTTGAACTATATCTTCATGCGGGATGGTGCCAAGTGATTGTAGCTGTTCATAGCGAAGAGATTCCTTTAGCCTGAACAGTAAAGTATTTCCGTCCGTACTAAGCGAAAAATGCTCATACGCCATTTGGGTGTTTTGAAAGAAATCAAGAAAAAGATTCATGAATTTTCTAAGCTCCAACAATGCCAGCTCAATCTCCTGACGTGACGGACTGGGAAGTACCTCAGCTTTGTTTCCCAGTTGAACTGAAAGATCAAAGTGGGCGATATCCTTGTGCCTTCGTTGCCTGATTTTTTCACAGCACTGACGAAAATTGACTAGCGACTGGCGCATGGTAGTTGATAGTTCACCAGTCGATATTCTTTCAACCTCAGTTACCAAGGTTTCTAGGGTTAAATTCTCCCGCCCACAAGTTGTTGATGGGTCTGCAAGCTTAACTAGCGTTAGCTGCACATCATTCATTAACGACTGCTCGATCATCCAAAAAAATGTTGGCGCAGCTTCGTTAATCAAATCTATTCGTTTCGGATTGGTACCGTATATCTGTCGATATACAATCCAGCGGCCATGAAGCCAAACTACCTGTGAATTCAGGAACTCCCAGATGTCAGAAAGTTCTACAGGAATGGACATATGAGGTCTAACTATTTTCCGGTAATCGCATCTTTAAGTTCTCGAATTCTACGAAGCAAGAAATACCATACATATGGTGCGCCGAAGAGAAGGAAGACAAATAGCGCAATGTTAATTGTATTTTTGAAAGCATGGCCCGATGTTGACTGCAACTCATCGAGTTGCTTTTGAATTTCATCCCCACCTAACTTGGTAAAGACTTGGGAATCACAAAAAGCTGGAATTTTCTGATATTTTGTCCAAGGTCCTTCTGGCGCCCGCGCCCATAGGGGCATTCCTGCTGTCTCTGTTTTGCATTTCTCGGCTAACGTGTTTAACTCACCATTTAGCGACGCCACATGATATCTGTCATAAATCGACGTCAAATACCCTCCAATCAAAATTAGCACAGCTAACGTTGCGCCCAACAAGAGATACTTCTTTTGTTTATCCATTTGAAATCCCAATCTTACAGTTATCAACTTGATATCCAACAATCTCGTCGGTCTGCTAGAACCCAATGTACCGGAGTCGAATTGTTTTGACTATGGTGGGCAACTTGTTGCCCACCATTCAGTTTTGATTTTCGCCTTACCTCCCCTGAGCGCCGCCTCGATATTTCGTCAACAAGCGGAGGTTTAGGCGAGCACTGTTTGAGCTCCGCAGTGGGGCACGGTTTGTGTGCCCCGCCAGGGCGAGTTGCGCAGCCCCGCTTGTTGGCGAAATATCGAGGGAACCCGAAGGGCGGCAAACCGGGGGCGCCCTCTTTTGGTTACTTTTCTCGGCAAGACGAGAAAAGTGACTAGCTGTCGGGCTACCCCCGACGGTGTTGGGTTTGAGATTAGAGGAAATACAACGAGTATTCCCTCACCCTAGCCCTCTCCCAGAGGGAGAGGGAACAAAAACCAGCGGGCTTCGCCCATCCTTCGACAGGCTCAGCACGAACGGAAATACTAATTAATGCGCCTCATCCCAATTCCCCCCCTCACCCAATCCCACCTCCAACGGCACCCTCAACTCCGCCACCCCGCACATCAACTCCCGCACCTTCTCCTTCACAAGAGCCAATTCCGCCTGCGGCACTTCCAGCACCAATTCATCGTGCACCTGCATAATGAGTTTCGTCGCCAACTTCTCTTTCTCCAACCAATCCTGCACGGCGATCATCGCCAGCTTGATCAAGTCGGCAGCCGTACCCTGCATCGGAGCGTTGATGGCGGCGCGTTCTGCTGCCTGGCGACGCATGCCGTTGGCGCCGTTGATCTCGGGCAGCCACAATCTGCGTCCGAACCAGGTCTCCACAAACCCCTGTGCCTTGGCCTGTTCGCGCGTGCTGTCCATGTAGCGCTTCACGCCGGGATAGCGTGCGAAGTAGAGGTCGATGTATTGCTGGGCCGCACCGCGTTCGATGTTGAGTTGCGAGGCAAGGCCGAAGGCGGACATGCCGTAGATAAGGCCGAAGTTGGTGACCTTGGCGAAGCGGCGCTGTTCGCTACTCACCGCATCCAGCGGCACGCCGAACACTTCGGCGGCGGTAGCGCGGTGGATGTCCTCGCCCGCTGCGAAAGCCTTGAGCAGGCCTTCGTCGCCGGACAGGTGCGCCATGATGCGCAGCTCGATCTGCGAATAGTCTGCCGACACGATGCGCGAACCGGCAGGCGCGATGAACGCTTCGCGGATGCGGCGGCCTTCGGGTGTGCGGATCGGGATGTTCTGCAAATTGGGATCGCTGGAGGCCAGACGCCCGGTCACTGCTACCGCTTGCGAATAGCTGGTGTGTACGCGCCCGGTGTTGCGATTCACCATCAACGGCAGTTTGTCAGTGTAGGTGGATTTGAGTTTCGCCATGCCGCGATGCTCAAGCAGGATCTTGGGCAGCGGGTAATCGAGCGCAAGTTCCTGCAGCACTTCCTCGTCGGTCGAGCGCGAGCCGGTGGCGGTCTTTTTCTTCGAGGGGATGCCCAGCTTGTCGAAAAGGATCTCCTGCAACTGCTTGGGCGAGGCCAGATTGAAGGGCTGGCCTGCCAGCTCGAACGCCTGCTTCTCGATGGTCATCAGCTTCTCGCCCAGTTCGTGGCTTTGTCTGCCCAGCATGGTGCTGTCGATCAGCACGCCGTTGCGTTCCATCTTGAACAGCACCTCGCGCGCGGGCAACTCGATTTGCCTGTAGACCGCATCCAGACGGCCTTGCAGCTGTGGCGACAGTGTCTGGTGCAGTTGCAAAGTAATGTCGGCATCCTCTGCCGCGTAACGCGTGGCAGTCTCGAGATCGACCTGGTCGAAACCGATCTGCTTCGCGCCCTTGCCCACCACGTCGGTGTAGCTGACTGTGGACAGCCCCAGATGGCGCAACGCGAGATTGCCCATCTCGTGCGGTTTGTGCGATTCCAGCACGTAGGATTCCAATAGCGTGTCTTCGGCAATACCCGCCAGCGCGATGCCGTGATTGGCAAAGATGTGCTGGTCGTATTTGAGGTTTTGTCCCAGCTTTTTGTGCGACGGGCTTTCCAGCCAGTGCTTGAGTTTATGCAGCGCATGCTCGCGGTTGAGCTGATCCGGCGCGCCGGGATAATGGTGCGCCAGCGGCAGATAGGCAGCGTGATGCGTTTCAATGCTGAACGAGATGCCGACCAGTTGCGCTGTCATTTCGTCGAGGCCGGTGGTCTCGGTATCGATGCTGACCAGCTTCGCTTCCATCAGCTTATGCAGCCAGGCATCAAGCTGGGCCTCGGTGAGGATGGCTTCGTAGTTGGAGGTGTCGTTGACCGTCGATGGTAACGGCGCCTGCTCGAATTGGCGTTGCTCTTGCTCCCTCGCCCCCCGGGAGAGGGTTGGGGTGAGGGCTGGTTTTTGACCGAGTGTTCCCTCACCCCCGGCCCCTCTCCCGGAGGGCGAGGGGAGTGAAACTTCGCGCAGCCAGGACTTGAACCCGAAGCGTTCGAACAGCTCGCGCATCTTCTCCGCGTCCGCTGCCGGAGCGGCCAGTTCGTCGAACTTCTTGTCCAGCGCCACGTCGCATTTCACGGTAACCAGTCGGCGGCCCTGCGGCAGCCAGTCGCGCGCGGCACGCAGGTTCTCGCCAACAGCGCCACCCACTTCATCCGCGTGTGCCAGCAGGTTGTCCAGCGTGCCGTATTGGGTCAACCATTTCACTGCGGTCTTGGGGCCGCACTTGGCCACGCCTGGCACGTTGTCCACGGCGTCGCCCACCAGCGACAGGTAATCCACGATGCGCTCCGGAGGCACGCCGAACTTGGCCAGCACGCCCGCCTCGTCCAGCACTTCGTTGCTCATGGTGTTGACCAGCGTGACATGCGGATTGACCAGCTGGGTGAGGTCTTTGTCTCCGGTGGAGACGATGCAGCGCGTGCCATTCCGCGAGGCTTCATGCGTCAATGTACCAATGACATCATCCGCCTCGACACCGTCGATCATCAGGATGTTCCAGCCTGCCGCCGCGACGACTTCATGCAGCGGTTCGATCTGCAAACGCAGGTCGTCGGGCATCGGGGGACGGTGCGCTTTGTATTCCGGGTACCAGTCGTCGCGGAACGTTTTGCCCTTCGCATCGAACACGCAAGCGCTATAATCTGCCGGGTAGTCGGCACGC
The DNA here is from genome assembly GCF_902459525.1 of Sideroxydans sp. CL21. Classification (NCBI taxonomy): domain Bacteria; kingdom Pseudomonadati; phylum Pseudomonadota; class Betaproteobacteria; order Nitrosomonadales; family Gallionellaceae; genus Sideroxydans; species Sideroxydans sp. CL21. The sequence goes on along the minus strand of NZ_LR699166.1, from coordinate 113,058 downwards.
AAACGGCGCAGCATATTGAGCACGCCGTAGATCGCACCGGTCGGTTCGCCCCGCGGGCTGCGCAAGTCCGGCATGGCATGGAAAGCGCGATACAGATAGGACGAGCCATCCACCAACAACAATGTCTTCATGCGTATGCCTTTATAAATTAGTTTTTTGGGCGCATCGCTGCGTTGCTCGGTACTCGCAACCTCGCCTATCTACATGATATGTTTCGGTTGCTGCGTTCCGTGCGCCTTGCGCGGCATCCCAAAAAATCAGATTTCTAAAAGCATCCATTGTTAGCCGAGGTCCAAGATGAACAACGATATGAAACTCCCACCCATGCAATCGCCCGAGCTGATGCAATCGAAGGAATCCTGGCGGGTGTTCGGCATTATGTCAGAATTCGTGTCGGCGACCGAACGCCTGCGCGACATCCATCCGGCCGTCAGCATCTTCGGCAGTGCGCGAACGCCGCACGACCATCCTTATTACAAGCTCACCGAGGAAATCGCGCGCCTGTTGTCGGATGCCGGCTTCTCGGTCATCTCCGGCGGCGGCCCCGGCATCATGGAGGCAGCCAACAAGGGCGCCTTTTACGGCAAATCGTCCAGCGTCGGCCTCAACATCCAGCTGCCGCACGAACAGCACAACAACCCCTACCAGAACATCAGCCAGACCTTCCATCATTTTTTCACGCGCAAGGTGATGTTCGTCAAGTTCGCCAGCGCCTATGTGGTGATGCCCGGCGGCTTCGGTACGCTGGACGAGCTGATGGAGGCGCTGACGCTGGTGCAGACCGGCAAGACCCGCCGCATGCCCATCATCCTGGTCGGCAGCAAGTTCTGGGGCGGCATGGTGGAATGGTTCAGGACCAGCCTGCTGGAAGAACACATGATCGCGGCCGGCGACATGGACCTGATACAGGTCATCGACGAACCCGAGCAGATTGTCGCTGCCATCTTCAAGCACTACGAGACTCGCGGCTTCGAGCCTTCCGTGGCAGAGCTCGAGATGCAACTCAATCTTTGACCTGTATCGGATAGAATCCGACCATTCATTCCAACCGGAAAATATCATGCGCCCCATTTATCTTGCCGCAATCGCCTGCCTGAGCCTGAGCGCCTATGCGGCTCAGCCGGAAGCTCCCGCCAAGGTCGAACCCCCTCCGCCTCCGCCGATGAATGCGGACGACTCCATCGAGGAGCCGCAGGTAACTATCATCAAGAAAACCGAGCAGACCATAGAGGAATATCGTGTCGGAGGCAGGCTGTACATGATCAAGGTCACGCCCAAGTACGGCCCTCCTTATTACCTGGTCGACGATCAGGGAGACGGCAAGTTCGCGCGCCAGGAAGGCCTGGACACAGGCTTCCGCGTTCCGCGCTGGATCATCAAACGCTTCTGAATCGAGACCCTCCGTATGGCTGTATTTACCCGCGTTTCCGAAGCTGACATTGCTGCCTGGCTTTCCAATTATTCCCTGGGAACCTTGATCGAATTGCAGGGCATTCCCGCCGGGATCGAGAATACCAATTATTTCGTCACCACCAGCAACGGACGTTTCGTGCTGACTCTGTTCGAAAAACTCACGTCCGACGATCTGCCGTTTTTTCTGAACCTGATGGCCCATCTCGCGCGGCACGGCATACCTTGCCCCAGCCCGGTTGCCGATCGGAAAAATCGTTTCCTCGGCGAACTGCATTACAAGCCCGCTTGTATCGTCAGCCGCCTGAGCGGCAAGTCCGTAATGCAACCCAACACGGCCCACTGCGCCGCGGTCGGTGCGATGCTGGGGCAAATGCACAGTGCCGGCTTGAGCTTCGGCGAACAGATGCCCAATCCGCGGGGCGCCGTATGGCGTGCCGAGGCATCGCGGCAGGTTAGAAAATTCCTCTCACCCCAGGACGCCGCCCTGCTGGACAGCGAAGTCGAGCTGCACGCGAAACACCCGCTGGCCGATATTCCGCGCGGCACGATACATGCCGACCTGTTTCGCGACAACGTGCTGATGGAAGGCGAGCGCGTCGGGGGGCTCATCGATTTCTATTTCGCCTGCACCGGCAAGCTGCTGTATGACGTCGCCATCACCGTCAACGACTGGTGCATGAGTGCCGACGGCAAGCTGGACAGGGGACATACGCGCGCCATGCTGAATGCCTACCATGCCGCGCGTCCGTTCACCGCCAAGGAAGCGGAACTATGGCCGATGGCGTTGCGCGTGGCGGCCCTGCGTTTCTGGATATCGCGTCTGTACGACCTGCATTTGCCCCGCGAAGGCGAGATCGTGAATGCGCACAACCCGGATCAGTTCAAACGTATCCTGCAAAACCACATTGCCACGGTGCAAACCGTCTGGCTTTGAATTGAGGCTCAAATGGAAATCATGAAACTTGCTCCCGCACGCGGTTGGACCTGGGTCAAACAGGGTTACCAGCTCATCATGCTCAACCCGCTGATGTCCATCTCCCTTGCCCTGGTCGGTGCCTTGGCGATGTTCGCCGCACTCAAGGTGCCTGTGCTCGGCCCCCTGCTGGCTATACTGTTGATGCCGATTGTGATGGCCGGTTACATGCGGGTCTGCCGCGCACTGGAGGAGGAAGAAGAAGTCGAGTTGACCCACCTGTTCGCCGGCTTCAGGAAACATACGGCGCGTCTGGTCGCGCTGGGAGGCATCTCCGTGCTGGGCATGATAGGCGCTTCCGCCGTCATGGTGTTCATCGGCGGCGATGCGCTATCCACTCTGCTGGACAGCTTCAAATCTTCCACCGATCCGCAGATGCTGATCGATGCGATGTGGGCTTCTGGATCGGGCGTGGCATTCAGCCTGCTGGTCGGTTTCACGCTGGTATGCGTGCTGATGCTGGCGCTGCAATATGCCCCCATGCTGATATTTTTCAACGACGTCGCTCCGCTCGCCGCCCTGAGTGCCAGCCTGTCCGGGTCTTTTCGCAACATCATCCCGTACACGCTGTACAGCATCATCATGCAAGTCATCGCGCTGGTACTCAGCCTGCTGCCGTTCAATATCGGCCTTATCCTGCTGCTGCCGCTCGGCTTCACTTCGCTCTACGTCAGCTACCGCAACATCTTTCCGTTCGCGCATGAACTTGCCGCGATCAAACCAGTTTCACATCATCCGGAGACCTGACCATGCAATATGCCAACGCTACCGATGCCGAAGTCAAACAGGCTCAATTTCCGCATAACCTGTTCGTCGCCGGATTGTTCATGTTTGACCTGCTGATGACCCCGGCGGTGCTTGCGCTGAAGGTCGGCATGATGGGCCTGCTCATCCCGCTGATCTGTTCCGGCTCTCTCATCGCCTTCATCTACCTGCGCGGCAAAAAGACCACCACCTGGTTCGTCGACGTTCACTGGAAAATCGCCTTTGCCCGTGCGCAGTGGCTGCTGATGGGTTACGCGATTTCTGCGGCACTGGTCTTTGTCGGCTGGCTGATCAGCATTTCCTCGAGTGACCACAACATGCAACACATCCTGTGGACGGCGCTTACGCGTATCGCGCTGATGCCCACATTGATCCTGGTGCTGGTCACTGCCGTGCTGGAAGCCAGCGCGATACCGATGGCCGGCAAGCGCGAAGTGCCGGACAAAATGGCGGCCAGTTTCCCGCCTCCGGCAGCCTGATCAATACGCTGTCAAGCCGTCTGAAATTCCTCGAAGGCATGCAGCACTTCCGCCGCGTACATCAGCGACGGGCCACCGCCCATATACACAGACACCGCGAGCATCTCGTTGACCTGCTCGCGCGTTGCACCCATGCGCACCAGCGAGCGCACGTGGTAGCCGATGCAGCCATCGCAGCGTGTCGCCACCGCAATGGCTGTCGCAATCAACTCCTTGTTCAGCGCCGATAGCACGCCTTCCGCCATCGCGGATTTGGCCATCGAGTCGAAACCCGCCATCGGCACGGCAACCTCTTTGCGAAACCGGGAGAGCTCCTTGCTGATGTCCTGCGTGAGTGCTTTGTATGATGTGCTCATGAATGTCTCCTGTTGAACGTTGTAAGGATAAGAATACTATTTCTGTGCGAGGAACACGGCAGCCCGTCTTTTAATGAGGCGCTGATTTAGTCGGTTTTGCCCCCTCCCCCACTGGGGGAGGGTTGGGGTGAGGGCTGCTATTCAATGAATTATTCCCTCACCCTGGCCCTCTCACCGAGGGAGAGGGGATTAAATCAGCGCTTCCTTAAGTACTCCGGTTTCGTCGACGAGGTTTCACACCGTGGCATCACGATCATGAAAAGCTTGCCGGTCAGTCGCCGGTAACTTGCAACAATGAGCCGCAGTCTCTTATCCAGCCTCGCGTCAGATGGCGGTGAGCTTTGCATATTCCAGCGCCAGCCACTTGCTGCCCGCGCGCTTGAAGTTGACCTGCACGCGTCCTTCATTTCCCCCACCTTCGGTGTCCGTCACCACGCCCTCGCCGAACTTCTGGTGAAACACGCGCTGGCCGATGCGCCACATCGAATCGGGTGAAGCGTGCGGCCTGGGTGCAGCCGGACTTGCTGCAAAAGCGCTGACGTAGCTGTTCGTCTCGAAACTACTGCTTGCGAATGCTTTGCGTGCGCTCACTCTTGGTGTGATCCAGTGCAGCAAGGCCTCAGGTAACTCGCGCAGGAAGCTCGACACCATGCCGTAATTGGTCTGGCCGTGCAGCATGCGGCTCTGCGCAAAGGTCAGGTACAGGCGGCGCCGGGCGCGGGTGATCGCCACATACATCAGACGGCGCTCTTCATCCAGCCCGCCATCCACGTTCTGGCTGTTCTGGTGCGGGAACAACCCTTCTTCCAGCCCGGTGATGAACACGGTGTGGAACTCCAGCCCTTTTGCGGCATGCACCGTCATCAGGTGCAGCGCATCTTCGCTATCGCCTGCCTGGTGTTCGCCCGACTCCAGCGAAGCATGGGTGAGGAATGCGGTGAGGCTGTCGTCCTCGTTCTCGTGCACGAACAATGTTGCTGCGTTGATGAGTTCGTTCAGGTTCTCGAGACGCTCTTCCGCTTCGCGCTTTTTGGCGCCTGTCTCGTTCTGATAATGCGCAACCAGGCCGCTTTGCTGCAGCACGTGATCCATGATTTCCGGCAGGGGCAGGCCGCTCGTCGCGCTGCGCAACGATTCAATGAGGCCGACGAAGGTCGTGACCTTGCCACCTGCCCGTGCTGCGGCATCCCACAGCGTGGTGTTATTGATTCGCGCGGCTTCCTGCAACTGCTCGATGCTGCGTGCGCCGATACCGCGCGTGGGAAAGTTGATGATGCGCAGCAGCGCATTGTCATCGTCGGTGTTTTCCATCAGGCGCAGGTAGGCCAGCGCGTGCTTGACCTCCTGCCGCTCGAAGAAGCGCAGACCACCATAAACGCGGTACGACAAACCTGCGGAAACCAGCGCATGTTCCAGCACACGCGACTGCGCGTTGGAGCGGTAGAGCAGCGCCACCTCGGATAGCCTCACGCCCTCGCGATTGAGTTGCTGGATCTCGTCAACAATGAATCTGGCCTCGTCTACATCTGTCGCCGCTTCATACACGCGCAGCTGTTCGCCGCCGCTCTCCGCCGTCCACAGATTCTTGCCGAGGCGGTTGCGGTTGTTGCTGATGAGCGCGTTGGCGGCATCAAGGATGTTGCCGTGCGAGCGATAGTTTTGCTCCAGTTTGATCACGTTTTCGACATGGAAGTCGCGCAACAGCTCCTGCATGTTGCCGACGTTGGCGCCGCGGAAGGCATAGATGGACTGGTCGTCGTCCCCAACAGCAAAAAGAGCCGCAGGCGCGGCGTTCGCTCCCTCCCCCCCCGGGGGAGGGTTGGGGTGAGGGAACCGTCTGCGAGTCTCACCAACTCCAGCCAGCAGTTTCAGCCAGCGGTATTGCAACGGGTTGGTATCCTGGAACTCGTCCACCAGGATGTGCTTGAAGCGTTCCTGGTAATGTTCGCGCAACGGGGTGTTCCTCGACAGCAGCTCGTAGCAGCGCAGCAGCAATTCGGAGAAGTCCACCACTCCCTCGCGCTGACACTGCGCGTCATATTCGGCAAATACCTCCACCTTGCGCCGCGTGTAGGGATCGTAGGCTTCCACCTCGTGCGCGCGCAGTCCCTGCTCCTTGCTGCCGCTGATGAAGTTCTGCATCTCGCGCGGCGGGTACTTCTCGTCGTCGACGCCCATCGCCTTCATCAGACGCTTGATGGCAGAGAGCTGGTCGCCGGAATCGAGGATCTGGAAGGTCTGCGGCAGGTTTGCTTCGCGGTAATGCGCCCGCAGCATGCGGTTGCACAGGCCGTGGAAAGTGCCTATCCACATGCCGCGCGTGTTGATTGGCAGCATCGCCGACAATCGCGTCACCATCTCCTTGGCCGCCTTGTTGGTGAAGGTCACCGCGAGAATACCGTGCGGGCTGACCTGCCCGGTGCTGATGAGATAGGCGATGCGCGTGGTCAGCACGCGCGTCTTGCCGCTGCCCGCGCCCGCCAGGATCAGCGCGGATTGGGCGGGAAGTTCGACGGCGGCACGTTGTTCGGGATTGAGACCGGAAAGCAGGGTGGAATTCATGGGCGGATTATCCCACACGACTGCGCTATCCCTTCAGCTTCGGTTTTTGTATTCCGTGTATTTTTTGGAACTCCCCCGAACTTGCTCGGCGGGGTATTTTCGGGCGTTCAGTACCAGCTTTTTGTCTACCGCAGCGATCAGATCCAGTTGCAGCTTTTCAGCCAGGCTGATGAGGTAGATCTGGATATCAGCCAGTTCCAGCTCGACTTCGGCGAGTTTCTCCGGTGACAAGCTGCAGCTTTGCTCTTCGCTCATCCACTGAAAATGCTCCACCATCTCGGCGGCCTCGACGATGAGTGCCATGGACAGGTTCTTGGGTGTATGGAACTGGTCCCAGTCGCGCTCGACCACGAACTGGCGCACCTGTTTCCTTATTCTATCGAAATCCGTTTCGGCCACAATCGTCTCCTGCTTCGTTATTGGTAAATTCATTGTGGCGCAGCAGCCCGACTTAATCAATTTTACGGCAAAGCAAACGGGGAAGCGTCTCCGCTTCCCCGTCCTGTTGCCTGCTGCTTCTTGTTGTTGCTTATTGCTTCTTCTTGTTCTGGATCATGTCGTGCATGATCGGCGCGAGAATGATTTCCATCGCGTGGCTCATCTTGCCGCCGGGCGTCACCAGGGTGTTGGCGCGGGACATGAAGGAGTTCGGGATCATGTTGAGCATATAGGGGAAATCCACACCTTTGGGATCGCGGAAACGGATGACCACAAAGCTTTCGTCCGGGGTCGGAATATCGCGTGCGATGAAAGGATTGGAGGTATCGACCGTGGCCACGCGCTGGAAGTTGATATGGGTGCGCGAGAATTGCGGGGTGATGTACTTGATGTAATCGGGCATGCGGCGCAGGATGGTATCCACGGTCGCTTCGGCGGAATAGCCACGCTCCGCTTTGTCGCGATGGATCTTCTGGATCCACTCGAGGTTGACCACCGGCACCACGCCGATACCCAGATCGACATACTGGCCTGCGTCGTATTTCTCACTCTTGGCCAAACCGTGCAGACCTTCGTAGAACAGCAGGTCGGTGCCGGATTCAATGTCTTCCCAGGGTGTGAACACGCCGGCCTTGAGATCGGTCAGGTTGAAATGCTTGTTGTGATCCGCCGCTTCAATGTCGCTGTGTACATAGTAACGGCGCTTGCACATGCCGGATTCACCGTAGTTCTTGAACATTTCTTCGATCTTGTCGAAGCTGTTGGCTTCCGGACCGAAGTGGCTGAACGAATGGTTGCCGGCCTTGGCAGCTTCGGCTGCGGCGGCACGGAACGCCATGCGATCCAGGCTGTGCAGGCTGTCGCCTTCGACAACTGCAGCCTTGATACCCTCGCGGCGGAAGATGTTCTCAAACGCGCGCTTGACGGTGGTGGTGCCTGCGCCGGACGAACCGGTGACGGCAATAACGGGATGCTTACGGGACATATTCCACTCTCCTGAACGATAATAAATAAATTTTTATGGTTATTGATTTTAACCCAGTTTTCCCGCCTAGCGCGAGACGCTCGGATTTTCGGCCCCCAGCGTTCCCTTCAGTTGCTCTGCCAGCTTTTGCGCTTCGGCACGGCTGGTTAACTGCACGATACGCAGTTTATATGCCCAGCCGTCTTGGTTCGTGACGGGGAGCAGGCGCACGTCGTAGCCCGCCGCCCGCCATTGATCATAGGCAGCCAAAGCACTTGATTGGTTTGGTAGGGTAAGCAAGTCGACTTTCCAGACGCCGCCTAGCTGCGATGCCGGTTGTGCAATTTCGGTTTCTGCCGCCCATTTTTTGAGCTGTTCTGGGTCGACAGAAGCGACCGGCAATGGCGCTGCATCCTTGGGCATTTTATATACAGACAAAGGCTGGTCCATGACGAAGTCATTGATTTCCGAACCGGTCACGGAAATTTTGCCTTCGATCAGGCACACTACCCCCTGATCGCTGCCATCCTTGCCCCACACGTCAGTTCCGCGTATGCCGATGGTTGCGCCTGCGACCTTGACGGTCACCTCACGCGCCCGCAGCTTGGCTAGGCTGGCAGTGGTAAACCGGAATGCGCCTTTGGCGACATTCAGCACGGCACTGAACAAAGATTCTTCCGCGCGCTGTTGCGACAGGCCTTCCAGCTTCAAGGTGGCATTCTCGCCCAGCTTAACCGTGCTGCCATCGGCGGTATGCACATAGATACGCGCGTTTGCCCCGGTGATGAGCGTATCGCCATTGCGCAGCTCCGAGCCGACTCGCATTGGCACCCTGCTTTCTCCGCGTTGCAACCAGGCAGGCATCTGCACGGCCTGCACCTGCGCATCCGGCTCTGCCTGTACCGATAACACAACCAGCATCAACATCAATCCGAGCAGCTTGTTCATTTCGTTCCCTTTCCTTCCGTACGCGGGGGTGTCATGTTGCCGTTATAATGCCGAACCCGCAAATTTGCGCACCCGATCACTGGAACATGCAATCTACCTATTCACCAAAAGACATCGAAGCCGCCGCCCAGCAACAGTGGGAGGCAGCGCAAGTATTCCGTGCCAAGGAAGACAGTCCCAAGCCGAAATACTATTGCCTGTCGATGTTCCCCTACCCTTCGGGCAAATTGCACATGGGCCATGTGCGCAACTACACCATCGGCGATGTGCTGAGCCGTTACCACCACATGAAGGGCTACAACGTGATGCAGCCCATGGGCTGGGACGCGTTCGGCCTGCCCGCCGAGAACGCCGCGATGGCCAACAACGTGCCGCCCGCTGCATGGACCTATTCCAACATCGAGTACATGAAGCAGCAACTGAAGTCGCTGGGCCTGGGTGTGGACTGGTCGCGCGAAGTCACTACTTGCAAGCCTGATTACTACCGCTGGGAACAATGGCTGTTCACGCGCCTGTTCAAGAAAGGCATCATTTACAAGAAGACTGCCGTCGTGAACTGGGACCCGGTGGACAACACCGTACTGGCCAACGAGCAAGTCATCGACGGTCGAGGCTGGCGCTCCGGCGCGCTGGTGGAAAAGCGCGACATCCCGATGTACTTCTTCCGCATCACGCAGTACGCAGACGAGTTGCTCAAAGACCTCGACACTCTTTCGGGCTGGCCGGAGCAGGTGAAGACCATGCAGGCCAACTGGATCGGCAAGAGCTACGGTGTGCGCTTCGCCTTCCCGTATGAACTAGACGGCAAGCAGGACAAGTTGTGGGTGTACACCACCCGTGCCGACACCATCATGGGCGTGACCTTCGTTGCTGTGGCAGCCGAACACCCGCTGGCGACCCGGGCAGCGCAGGGTAACCCCAGGCTTGCCGCGTTCATCGAGGAATGTAAACAGGGTGGCGTGGCCGAGGCCGACATCGCCACCATGGAAAAGAAGGGCATGGACACGGGTATCAAAGTCACCCATCCGCTGACTGGCGAGCAAGTGCCGGTGTGGGTCGGCAACTATGTGCTGATGGGCTACGGCGAAGGTGCCGTGATGGCCGTGCCGGCGCACGACGAGCGCGACTTCGGCTTCGCCAAGAAATATAACTTGCCAATCAAACAATCCATCGCAGTGAAGGATCAGACCTTCAGCGATGCCGCTTGGCAAGAGTGGTATGCCGACAAAGAGAATGGTGTGTGCGTGAATTCCGGCAAGTACGATGGCCTGAATCTCGAGAAAGCTGTTGATGCGATCGCCGCCGACCTCGCCGCCAAAGGTCTGGGCGAAAAGAAAGTGCAGTTCCGCCTGCGCGATTGGGGCATTTCGCGCCAGCGCTACTGGGGTTGCCCTATCCCCATCATCCATTGCCCGGCTTGCGGCGACGTGCCGGTGCCGGACGACCAGTTGCCGGTGAAACTGCCGGAGGATGTGGTGCCTGACGGCGCCGGCTCGCCGCTGGCCAAGATGCCGGAATTTTACGAATGCTCCTGCCCAAAGTGCGGAGGCAAGGCACGGCGCGAGACGGACACCATGGATACTTTCGTGGAATCGTCCTGGTACTACGCGCGCTACGCCAGCCCGCAATGCGATACCGGCATGGTAGATAAAGTGGCCGCGCAAAAATGGTTGCCGGTAGACCAATATATCGGCGGCATCGAACACGCGATCCTGCACTTGCTGTATGCGCGCTTCTTCCACAAGCTGATGCGCGACGAGGGACTGGTTCAGGGTGACGAACCTTTTAAAAATCTTCTCACGCAGGGCATGGTGGTCGCGCCGACCTTCTACCGCGAAGGCAGTGACGGCAAGAAACTATGGATCAATCCCGCGGACGTGGAAGTGGCGATGGACGCCAAAGCGCGCCCAATCGGCGCCAAGCTGATCGCCGACGGCCAGCCCGTCGTCATCGGCGGTACCGAGAAGATGTCGAAGTCAAAGAACAACGGCGTCGATCCGCAAGCCATCATAGACGCCTACGGAGCGGACACGGCTCGCGTGTTCATGATGTTCGCCGCCCCGCCCGACCAGCAACTGGAATGGTCGGATACCGGTGTGGAAGGTTCGTTTCGTTTCCTGAAACGTGTATGGAAGGCGGTCCACGATCATGTCGAGCAGGGTGTGGTTACGGCATACAGCGGCGGCGAACTGGGTGCGAACGCCAAGGCACTGCGCCTGCAATTGCATCAGGCTATCCAGAAGATCGACGACGACTACGGCCGCCGCAAAACTTTCAACACCGCCATCGCGGCGATCATGGAATTGCTCAATGCGTTGGGCAAATTTGACGAGAGTTCGTCTGTTGCACGCAATGTGGCGCAGGAAGTCCTGGAAAATGCAGTATTGCTGCTCTCGCCCATTGCTCCGCATATCGCGGAATCGCTGTGGAGCGAATTGCGTCCCGGCAGCAAGCTCACCGATCAAGCCTTCCCGCAAGCCGATCCCGGCGCGCTGGTGCAGAACGAGATCGAGCTGGTGATTCAGGTGAACGGCAAGCTGCGCGGGAGCTTGCGCGTAGCCAAGGATGCCGACAAAGCAACCATCGAACAACTTGCACTCGCACACGAAGCAGTTCAAAAGCAACTCGCGGGCGGCACGGTGAAGAAAGTCATCGTCGTGCCGGGTCGCCTGATCAATGTGGTGATCTGATGACCAACATGACGCGTCTCCTGATACTTGCCGCCGTTCTGTCACTTGCCGCTTGCGGCTTTCACGTGCGCGGCAGCAACCTCAAGGACATCACGTTCGCCTTCAAGTCGCTGTACCTGAAAGCGCCCGGCGAATCGCCTTTCGTCAAAGACTTGAGGCATGCATTGAAAGCCAACAAGATCAACATGGTCAGCTCCCCCGACAAGGCTGAACTGGTGCTGGAAGTCGTCTCCGAGCAATCCATTAGGCAGATCCTTTCACTGACAGGCGCGGGTCGCGTGCAGGAATATCAATTGTTCTACCGCGTTTCCTTGCGCGCTTACGACAGCGAACAAAACGACTGGCTGCCCACGGATGAAATTTCGCTTTCGCGCATCCTGGCCTGGGACGATACCCAGGTACTTTCCAAAGAGCAGGAAGCTGCGGGACTTTACAAAGACATGCGTAGCGATGCCGTAGGCCAGGCCATGCGACGCTTGAATCGTGCCAAACCCCCTACAGCTACGCCATGAGAATGATGTAATGAAAATCTCCTGCGAGGACCTGCCGCATCATTTGAGCAAAGGCCTGGGATCGCTGTATGTCATCCACGGCGAGGCGTTGCTGCTCTCTATTGAAGCGGCCGATGCCATCCGTTCTGTTGCGCGCGAAGCGGGCTATAGCGAACGCGAAACGCTGATCGCGGAACAGGGCTTCAAGTGGGCCGAGTTGCGCAACAGTGCGCAGAGCATGTCGCTGTTTTCTTCGCGCAAGGTGATCGACCTGCGCATCCCGTCCGGCAAGCCAGGCGTGGAAGGCGCCCAGGCGTTGCAGGATCATTGCCAGAACCTGAATCCGGACACGCTCACGCTGATCTCGCTGCCGCGCCTTGACGGTACCGCGATGAAAAGCAAATGGTTCACCGCGCTGGAACAGCACGGAACGGCGATCAGCGCAGACGAAGTATCGCTCGCCGCGCTGCCTGCATGGATATCCGCGCGCATGAAGCGGCAAGGGCAGTCCGCCGATGCCGACACGCTGGCATTCCTGGCACAGCGCGTGGAAGGCAATCTGCTCGCGGCATTCCAGGAGATCCAGAAACTCGCCCTGTTGTTCCCGACCGGGCCGCTTTCCTTCGATCAGGTAAAAGACTCGGTGATGGATGTCGCGCGCTACGATGTATTCAAATTGTCCGAGGCGATGCTTGCGGGCGATGCCGAGCGCTATGTTCGTATTCTGGACGGCTTGCGTGCGGAAGGTACTGCCACAGTGTTGATCCTGTGGGCTGTTGCGGAAGACATCCGAACGCTGGCGAAAGTCTCGCGTGCCCTGCAACAGAACGGCAACCTTTCCGGTGCGTTGCGGGATGCACGGGTCTGGGGCGTGCGGCAAAAGCTGGTGGAACGCGCGGTACGCCGGTTCACGCCGACCTTTGCCGAGCGCGCCTTGCGCCAGGCCGCGCAGGTCGACAAACTGGTAAAGGGCTTGCGTCAGGGCGATGTATGGGACGAACTGTTGCAACTCGGCGTGCGTTGCGCGCGTGCAGGCCAGCGATGAGCGAAGTTCTGCTGGTCATCACCAATTTGCCGGATCGCGCCTCCGCGGAACGCGTTGCCGAAGCGCTGGTCATACAGCGCGTTGCGGCTTGCGTTAATGTTCTGGCCGAATGTGCTTCCATATATCGATGGGAGGGCAAGCTCGAACACGCCAGCGAAGTACCGTTGCTCATCAAGACCACGCGAGCAGCCTATCCGAAGCTGGAAGATGCACTGCGAAAACTGCATCCATATGAACTTCCGGAAATCATTGCGTTGCCCGTCGACACGGGCTTGCCGGAATATTTGAACTGGGTCGTACAGGAAACTCAAACAGGGAACCAAGCATGATGCGCCGTTTATTATTGATCTTGTTGCTGTGTGCCGTGCCGATGGCCCATGCAGACTTCCTCTCGTTCGGCAGCAAGAAACCCAGTTTCCTGCCAGCCGACAAGGCATTTACACTGGAAGTGCATGCGACAGACCAGCATACGCTGATCGCCAGCTTCAACGTCACACCGAGCTACTACCTTTATCGTAACAAGACCGAATTCAGCATCCCCGGCAGCAAGACCAGGATAGTTCGCGTCGACATGCCCAAAGGTGAAATCAAGCACGACCCCAATTTCGGTATGCTCGAGGTCTATCACCAGTCCTTCCAGGCGGAGATCGCGCTGGAGAATGCGGATATCACAAAACCGCTGGTATTGAACGCGATCTATCAGGGGTGCAGCGACAACGGCTTGTGTTATCCGCCCATCGAAAAAACAATCAGTGTCGACCTGGCGCAAACGGTCAGCACAGCAGCTGCACCTTTGACACCCTTGTCGGTCGCTTCGGGCAACGAAACCTCTCAAATTGCCAAGCTGTTCAAGAACGGCAGCTTCTGGCTGATCGTGTCTTTCTTCTTCGGCGCAGGCCTGCTGCTCTCCCTCACGCCCTGTGTATTCCCGATGATCCCTATCCTGTCCGGCATCATCGTCGGCCGCGGACACAAGATCACCCATGTACATGCCTTCATCCTGTCCCTGGCTTATGTGCTGGGCATGGCGATCACCTATGCCATCGCGGGGGTGGCGGCAGGTTATTCCGGGAACCTGATCTCCAGCGCGCTGCAGACGCCCTGGGTGCTGGGCGGTTTCGCTGCAATATTCGTGCTGCTGTCGCTGGCCATGTTCGGCCTCTATGAATTGCAGTTGCCAACCGCGCTTCAAAGCAAACTATCCGACACCAGCAACAAGCTGCACGGCGGCCATCTCTCCGGCGTATTTGCGATGGGCGCGCTGTCGGCCGTCATCATGGGTCCCTGTGTTGCCGCTCCCCTGGCTGGCGCGTTGCTATATATAAGTCAGACCCACGATGCCGTTCTGGGTGGAACGGCCTTGTTCGTGCTGGCGTTGGGCATGGGTGCGCCGCTGCTGCTCATCGGCACTTCGGCCGGAGCATTGCTGCCCAAGGCAGGTGCGTGGATGGAAGCCGTGAAACGTTTCTTTGGCGTGATGATGCTGGCAATGGCGATCTGGATCGTTTCGTCCGTCATTCCGCTCAGCGTGCAAATGCTGTTATGGGCTGCGCTGCTGATCTTCTCGGCCATCTTCCTGCATGCGCTCGATCCATTGCCGCATACCGCGCTTGGCTGGCACAAGTTCGGCAAAGGCGTTGGTATTTTTGCCCTGTTGCTCGGTGTGGCCTTTCTGATCGGGGCATTGTCCGGGGCCCGCGATATCCTGCGCCCGCTCGGCAACATAGGCCGTGCTACTGCCGAAGCACCCGCCAACCTGCAATTCGACCGCATCAAGACCGGCGCGGACCTGGACGCCCGTATTGCACAAGCCAAGGGCAGGACGGTAATGCTGGATTTCTATGCCGACTGGTGCGTCTCGTGCAAGGAAATGGAGCGCCTGACCTTCAGCGACGCAGGTGTGCAATCCAAACTGAAGAATGCCGTACTGCTGCAAGCCGATGTCACCGCCAACGATGCCGCCGACAAGGCCCTGCTGCAACGATTCCAGATCTTTGGCCCACCCGCAACCTTGTTTTTTGCCGCGGATGGCAAGGAACAGGCCGATTTTCGTGTGACCGGCTATCAGGATGCACCGCAATTCCTGCAATCGCTGAAGGGGGCAGGTCTATAAACAAGCAGAGTTCAAGTTTAATATTCGGCTGGCAGTCTTTTTGCAGCAGCTTGTCTTTTGGAACCAAGCCGTGGCATTCGACTTTGTTTTGAACTCTACGGTCTGTTCTTGACCATTTCAGCTATCGCTCGGATGTCTACTTCTCCGATAACGTTTAATTCCCTGCCTACAGGCTGATTTTTCTCAATTCCCCCGAAAAGGTAGACAAACTCACCCATTTTCGGCAAACTTCGCTCCCCATGAAGAACATCCTGGTACTACACGGCCCCAATTTGAACCTGCTCGGCATGCGCGAGCCGGAGGTATATGGCCGTGTCACGTTGGACGAAATTAACGCCAAGTTGTCGGCACTAGCGCTGGCAAAGAGCGCAAAACTGTCCCATTTCCAGAGCAACGCAGAGTCGGCACTGGTGGACCGGGTGCAATTGGCGCGCACGGACGGTACGGACTTCATTATCATCAATCCGGCGGCGTACACACATACCAGCGTGGCAATACGCGATGCATTGGCAGCAGTTGCTATCCCGTTCGTCGAGGTGCATCTGTCCAACGTGTTTGCCCGCGAGGCGTTCCGTAAAGAATCTTATTTCTCCGACATCGCGGTCGGGGTTATCAGCGGTTTAGGGGCAACAGGCTATGAACTCGCATTGCAATTCGCACTACAACATTCTGTAAGGAGCTAAAAATGGATCTGCGCAAGCTGAAAACACTGATCGAACTGGTCGAAAACTCAGGCATCGCCGAGCTGGAACTGACAGAAGGTGAAGAACACGTGCGCATTTCGCGCTCCAGTTCCGTTGCAGCGCCCATGCAGCAATACTATGCTGCAGCTCCTCAGGCCGCTCCCGCTCCCGCCGCGGCACCCATCGCCGCAGCACCTGCCGCCCCGGCCGTACCGGAAGGCCATATAGTCAAATCGCCGATGGTTGGCAGCTTTTATCGTTCCCCGTCCCCCGGCGCCAATTCTTTCGTCGACATCGGCCAGAGCGTGAACGAAGGCGACACACTGTGCATCATCGAAGCGATGAAGCTGTTGAACGAGATCGAAGCCGACAAGGCTGGCGTGATCAAGGCCATCCTCGTGGAGAACGGCCAGGCCGTCGAGTTCGGTCAACCTCTGTTCATCATCGGTTAAAGCGCCATGGCCGTATTCGAACGCAAACCCCGAACTCCGGCACCACCGGAGAAGCCCGTCATGTTTGAGAAGATCCTCATTGCCAATCGCGGCGAGATCGCGCTACGCATCCAGCGCGCGTGCCGCGAGATGGGCATCAAGACCGTCGCCGTGCATTCCGAAGCGGATGCCGAAGCCAAGTATGTGAAACTGGCCGACGAATCCGTCTGTATCGGCCCCGCGCCCTCCAGCCAGAGCTATTTGCATGTCCCCGCCATCATCAGTGCGGCGGAAGTAACAGACGCTCAAGCCATCCACCCCGGATACGGCTTCTTGTCCGAGAACGCCGATTTTTCCGAGCGCGTTGAAAAATCAGGCTTCGTCTTCATCGGCCCGCGCGCCGAGACCATCCGCCTGATGGGCGACAAGATCTCCGCCAAGAATGCGATGAAGAAGGCGGGCGTACCTGTCGTGCCCGGCGTGGACGGTGCCCTGCCGGACGATCCGGCCGAAATCATGCGTATCGCCAGGTTCATCGGTTACCCGGTCATCATCAAGGCATCGGGCGGTGGCGGCGGGCGCGGCATGCGCGTGGTGCATACCGAAGCTGCACTGCTCAACGCGGTGACCATGACCAAGACCGAAGCGCAGGCTGCCTTCAACAATCCCATGGTTTACATGGAGAAGTTCCTGGAAAACCCGCGCCATATCGAGATCCAGATCCTGGCCGACCAGCACGGTAATGCCGTATATCTGGGCGAGCGCGACTGTTCAATGCAGCGCCGCCACCAGAAGATCATCGAGGAAGCACCGGCTCCGTTTCTCAACGCAAAATTACGCGACAAGATTGGCGAACGCTGTGCCGAGGCCTGCCGCAAGATCAATTATCGCGGCGCGGGCACGTTCGAATTCCTGTACGAAAACGATGAGTTCTATTTCATCGAGATGAACACCCGCGTGCAGGTGGAACATCCGGTCACCGAAATGATCACCGGCATCGACATTGTTCAGCAGCAGATTCGCATCGCCGCAGGCGAAAAGCTGCCGTTCCGCCAGAAAGACATCCAGTTCCGCGGCCATGCCGTGGAATGTCGCGTAAATGCCGAACATCCTTACACTTTCGTGCCCTCACCCGGACGCATCACCAACTGGCACGTGCCCGGCGGCCCCGGTATCCGCGTTGACTCGCATGTGTACAACAATTATTTCATCCCGCCGTATTACGATTCCATGATTGGCAAGATCATCGCTTACGGCGACACGCGCGACCAAGCCATCGCCCGTATGCGCACCGCCTTGTCCGAGATGGTGGTGGAAGGTATCAACACCAACATTCCGCTGCATCAGGAACTGATGAACGACGCGGCATTCGTGCGCGGCGCAACCAGCATCCACTACCTGGAACACAAGCTGGCAGAAAAAACGAAGGGCAAGTAAACGTGTCCTGGCTCACGCTGGCAGTGCGCGCCAAAGCCGATTACGCCGAAGCGCTGAGCGAGGCGCTGCTGGCACATGGCGCACTGTCGGTGGACATGCTGGATGCGGACGCCGACACACCGGATGAGCAGGCCATCTTCGGCGAACCTGGCGAACCCACTTCCGCGGTCTGGCAGCACAATCTGATCAACGCCCTGTTCGAGAACGATGCCGATGTCGCTGGCATCCTGCAAGCCTGTTGCACCGAACTCGGCATCGATGCTCTTCCCGAACATCACATCGAAACATTGGAAGAAAGCGACTGGGTGCGCTTGACCCAGGCGCAGTTCGATCCGATCCGCATTTCGCAACGTCTGTGGATCGTACCGACCTGGCACACGCCGACCGACCCCACAGCCATCAACATCGCGCTCGATCCCGGTCTCGCCTTCGGCACCGGCAGCCATCCCACCACAAGGCTATGTTTGCGCTGGCTGGACGAGAACATCAGGGGCGGCGAATCGGTTCTCGATTACGGCTGCGGTTCCGGCATCCTCGCCATCGCCGCCATGAAGCTGGGTGCAGGCAAGGCAATCGGCGTGGACGTGGACGAACAAGCCGTGCAGGCCAGCCGCGACAATGCACTGGCCAACCGGGTGCAGGCAAATTTCCAATTGCCGGATGGAGCAGCACTTTCCCAATACGACGTCGTCGTTGCAAATATCCTGACCAATCCGCTGCGCGCCCTGGCTCCGTTGCTGGCGGCAGCTACCAGGTCGGGCGGACGCATCGTTCTCTCCGGCATCCTCGCCGAACAGGCCGAAGGTGTGATGAGCATCTACGCACAATGGTTTGACCTTGTGCCCGCTGTGCTGGAAGATGGATGGTGTTGTTTGTCAGGTGTAAAGAAATGACAGAGATCACGCAATGTCCCCAATGCGGCACCCGTTTCAAAGTGACCGGGGCTCAACTCGATGCGCATGACGGGCTGGTACGTTGCGGACGTTGCCATGAAGTGTTCGATGCAAGCAAGCATCTCCACGACGACGAACCCAATCCCCAGCAGCTCAGCTTGCCCATCGAACCCGAGATTCCGGCGGTTGAGGCCGAAATTCCGACCATCGAGACCGATCTCGCACCCATTTTCGACGTGCCGGAACCGAAAGAAGAGCCAACCACCCTGGCGCAGCAAGTACAGTTCGTTGAAGAACTGACCGATGAAATACTGGAGATGCCGCCAAAAAAAACAAGCTGGACAGCCATCTTTGCGGGCTTTCTGCTGGCGTTGATCCTGCTGGCACAAGCGACCTATTACTTCCGCATCGAGATCGGCTCCAGCCTGCCCGGCCTAAAACCGCTGCTTGAGGACTACTGTGCACTGCTTCAATGCACGGTCGCTTTGCCCCAAAAGGCAGACCTGGTCAGTATCGAATCGTCCGAACTGGAGTCCGATCCCAACCTGAACAATATCGTCACGCTGCATGCCCTGATCCACAACCGCGCTCCGTATGCGCAAGCCTATCCCAGCCTGGAACTTACGCTTACCAGCGTGCAGGACCAGCCCATCGCCCGCCGTGTGTTTCATGCGGCGGATTACCTGAAAGCGGGCGACAACGAGAAGCAGGGGCTCCCTGCCAACCGTGACCTGGATATCAAACTGCACTTGGATACCACCGATCTTCAACCCTCCGGATATCGCTTGTTCCTTTTCTACCCGAAGTAAGACTTCCGGTATAATCCACCCGCCGTTCAAACCGACTGGGAGAGAGTGCCGATGCATGGCACCGCCGAAGGCGCAACACCCGTAACCGCTCAGGCTCATGAACCAATCGGAACAGGCAAATCTGGAGAGCGTCGTCGCATCAAGTTCGCTTAGCGAATCTTTTGCCCCCTCGCCCGCTTGCGGGAGAGGGTTGGGGTGAGGGAATGCAGTCGGCCACCGAAGGGGCACACGACGAAAGTTGTAA
Source organism: Sideroxydans sp. CL21 (assembly GCF_902459525.1). NCBI lineage: Bacteria > Pseudomonadati > Pseudomonadota > Betaproteobacteria > Nitrosomonadales > Gallionellaceae > Sideroxydans > Sideroxydans sp. CL21. The sequence continues at coordinate 93,324 of NZ_LR699166.1, read as the reverse complement.
TCTCTCAGGTAACAAGGACAGATGGGGCGAAGCAGCATATGCTGCTTCGCCTTTTTATTTTAGTTACGACTAACCTGAAGGTAAGTCTGCACTGAAGTAATTTAAGCAGGTATTTGCCGAAAGGCGGAAACTCGCAAACCTTGTTTTCTGAAAGCGAATGATGACCACACTTAAACAAACTCCTCTCAATGCAGCTCACCGTGCCATGGGCGCCAAGATGGTGGATTTCGGCGGCTGGGACATGCCGGTCAATTACGGCTCGCAGATCGACGAACACCACCTGGTACGCAACGACTGCGGCATGTTCGACGTCTCGCACATGCGCGTGGTCGACATGAAGGGCGCCGGGGTACGCACATTCCTGCGTTACTTGCTGGCCAACAACGTGGATAAATTGACCATGCCGGGCAAGGCGCTGTATTCGGCCATGTTGCGCCCGGACGGCCATGTGATCGACGACCTGATCGTCTACTTCATGACGGAAGAATGGTTCCGCATCGTGGTCAACGCAGGTACCGCCGACAAGGACATCGCGTGGATGAAGGCGCAAGCCGCTGCTCATGCGCCCACACTGGACATCGCCGACCATCCCGAACTGGCGATGATCGCCGTGCAAGGGCCGAATGCCCGCGCGAAAGTATGGGAAGCGCTACCCGGCAGCAAGGAATTGAGCTCACATCTTGTTCCTTTCAGCGCAGTGGAAATGGGCACGATGTTCATCGCGCGCACCGGTTACACCGGCGAAGACGGTTTCGAGATCATGCTTCCTGCCAAGGCTGCGCCTTTCTTCTGGAAGACGCTTGCGGAAAAAGGCGTCAAACCCATCGGCCTCGGTGCGCGCGACACGCTGCGCCTCGAAGCAGGCATGAATCTCTACGGCCAGGACATGGACGAGACGGTCGGCCCGCTGGAATCGGGTCTGGCATGGACGGTGGACCTGAAGAGCGAGCGCGATTTCATCGGCAAGGCTGCGTTGCAGGCAAATCCCCCGGGCAACAAACTGGTCGGACTGCTACTCCTGGATCGCGGCGTGTTGCGTGGTCACCAAAAGGTAAAGACTGTACACGGCGAAGGCGAGATCACCAGCGGCAGTTTCTCGCCCACACTGGAAAAGTCCATCGCCCTGGCGCGCGTGCCGAACGGTGTGCAGGTCGGCGATACCGTACAAGTCGAAATACGCGACAAGTTGTTGAACGCAAAAGTTGTGAAGTACCCGTTTGCCCGCAACGGCAAGGGTTTGATTTAAAGAGGTAGAGATAGGTCGGGTTAGCGGTTTCTTTGCGTAACCCGACAGTGCAATGTCGGGTTACGGCTTCGCCTAACCCGACCTACGAATTAACTGTTAATCATCTGGAGAACAAGAATGAGCAATCCATCCAACCTGAAATACACCGCTTCCCACGAGTGGGTCAAAACCGAAGCCGACGGTACCATCACGGTCGGCATTACCGAACACGCTCAGGAACTGCTGGGCGACATGGTATTCGTTGAAGCGCCGGTCGCCGGCCGCAAGCTGAAAGCCAAGGAAGAGTGCGCCGTGGTTGAATCGGTGAAGGCGGCGGCCGACGTGTATGCACCCGTATCCGGCACGGTGACTGCCGCAAACGGCGATCTGGATGGAGCACCCGAGAACATCAACAGCGACCCGTACGGTGCATGGATCTTCAAGATGAAGCCCGATAACGCGGCGGATGTCGCAGCCTTGCTCGACGCTGCCGCTTATCAGGCTGTCGTCGATAGCGAAGCGCATTAAGGCAGGATTTAGGAACTGGGATTTTGGATTTGGAAAACCAATTCTTCGATCCTCGTTCCGAATTCTCGCCATCCTTGCCAAATCCTAAATCCCAGATCCCAGATCCCAGATCCTAAATCCTATGTCAGATCAATTTGTAAATCGCCACAACGGCCCAAGCGCGCAAGACGTTCAGTCCATGCTGAACAAGATCAATGCGCCCTCACTCGACGCGCTGATCGACCAGACCGTGCCTGCCGCCATCCGCCTGAAGAAGCCGCTGAACCTGCCGGAAGGCATGAGCGAGTACGCTTTCCTGCAGCATCTGCGCGGCATCGCGTCGAAAAACAAGTTGTACAAAAGTTACATCGGCCTGGGTTATCACGACACCGTCGTGCCGCCGGTGATCCAGCGCAATGTGCTGGAAAATCCCGGCTGGTACACCGCCTACACGCCTTACCAGGCAGAAATCGCGCAAGGTCGTCTGGAAGCGCTGTTGAATTTCCAGACCATGATTGTAGATCTGACCGGTATGGAGATCGCAAATGCATCTCTGCTGGACGAAGCAACCGCAGCTGCCGAAGCGATGACCATGCTGCACGGCCTGCGCTCGCGCGAAGCCGCCGAGCAGGGCAAGAACAGTTTCTTCGTGTCGAACGAGTGCTATCCGCAAACTATTGAGTTATTGAAAACTCGCGCCAAGCCGCTCGGTATCGATCTGGTGATCGGCGATTTCAGGAGCGTGACGCTGAACGACAAGCTGTACGGCGCATTGCTGCAATACCCGACAGCCGATGGTACGGTGCACGACTATTCCGATTTCGTGAAGCGCGCCAAGGAACACGGCATGACCGTCGCCGTTGCTGCCGATATCCTGAGTCTGGTGCTGCTCACGCCGCCGGGTGAATGGGGCGCCGATGTCGTGCTGGGTTCGACACAGCGTTTCGGTGTGCCTATGGGCTACGGCGGACCACACGCCGCTTATTTCGCTTGCCATGATGCACACAGGCGCTCGATGCCGGGTCGTATCATCGGCGTGTCGGTGGATGCCGACGGCAACCCAGCCCTGCGCATGGCGCTGCAGACTCGCGAACAGCATATCCGCCGCGAGAAGGCCACTTCGAACATCTGCACCGCACAGGCATTGCTGGCGATCATGGCCAGCATGTACGCGGTGTATCACGGTGCAGACGGCCTGCGCGGCATCGCCGCACAAGTGCATCGCTCCGCCGCGGCACTGGCAGATGAGTTGAAGAAGCTGGGTTATACATTGTCTGAGGGCATATTCTTCGACACGCTGAAGCTCATGCATACCGACAATGTGAAGGTGCATGCATTAGCCGACGCGGCACAGATCAACTTCCGTTATACCGGCGACGGGCTGAGCATCTCGCTCGACCAGACCACCTCGGTCGAAGATATCAATGCCATCCTCGCCGTGTTCGCACAAGCGGCTGGCAAGACTGCACCGGCGCTCACTGCTGCACAGGTCAACGCACAGGCACTGCTCGTGAAGCCCCGACTATCGGCCATCCTGAGCCATCCGGTGTTCAGCAGCTATCACTCCGAAACCGAGATGATGCGCTACATCAAGCGGCTGGAGAACAAGGATCTGTCGCTCACTTATTCGATGATCTCGCTGGGTTCCTGCACCATGAAACTGAACGCGGCATCCGAGATGCTGGCGCTGACCTGGCCCGCGTTCGCCAACCTGCACCCCTTCGTGCCGCTGGAGCAGGCAGAAGGCTATCAGGAAGTGATTGCCGGCCTGGATGCGGCATTGTCCGAGATCACCGGCTTCGCGCAGATGAGCTTCCAGCCCAACTCCGGCGCGGCGGGCGAATATACTGGCCTGCTGGTGATCCAGGCTTATCACCGTTCGCGCGGCGAAGACCGGCGCAACGTGGTGCTGATCCCCTCCTCGGCGCACGGCACCAACCCGGCGAGCGCGGCGATGTGCGGTCTGCACATCGTGGTGGTCAAGTGCGACAGCAAGGGCAACATCGATGTGGACGACCTGCGCGCCAAGGCGGAAGAGCACAAGGCCGACTTGTCCTGCCTGATGGTGACCTACCCCAGCACGCACGGCGTGTATGAGGAAAGCATCAAGGACATCACCGCGATCATCCACGCCAACGGCGGTCAGGTGTACATGGACGGTGCCAACATGAATGCCCAGGTCGGCCTCACCAGCCCCGGCAACATCGGCGCGGACGTGTGCCACCTCAACCTGCACAAGACCTTCGCGATCCCGCACGGCGGCGGCGGACCGGGCGCGGGCCCCATCGGCGTGGCGGAACATCTCACTCCGTTCCTGCCGTCGCACCCGGTGGTCAAGGTCGGTGGCGCGCAGGGCATCCATGCGGTATCCGCTGCGCCCTACGGCAGCGCGCTGATCCTGCTGATCTCCTACGGCTACATCAAGATGATGGGCGGTTCGGGCCTCACCGAGGCAACCCGGATGGCAATCCTCAATGCCAACTACATCAAGGAGTCGCTGAAAGATCATTACGCCACGCTATACAGCGGCGCGAACGGCCGCTGCGCGCACGAGATGATCCTCGACTGCCGCGAATGGAAGAAGGAAGGCGTGGAGGTGACGGACATTGCCAAACGCTTGATGGATTTTGGCTTCCACGCACCGACCACGTCCTTCCCGGTAGTCGACACACTGATGGTCGAACCGACCGAGAGCGAATCGAAGGCCGAGCTGGACCGTTTCTGTGCGGCGATGATCGCCATTCGCGGCGAGATCGATGAAGTGCTTTCCGGCAAGGCAGACAAAAAGGACAATGTACTCAAGCATGCGCCGCATACCGCGAAAGCCGTGGTGGCGAATGAGTGGAAGCGTCCCTATTCGCGCGAACAGGCGGCATTCCCCCTGCCATGGGTGCGGGATAACAAATTTTGGCCGAGCGTGGCGCGGGTGGATAATGTCTACGGCGACAAGAATCTGGTTTGCGCTTGCCCGCCGATATCTAGCTACATCTGATTGCCCCGTCATTCCGGCCTTCGCCGGAATGACGGAAACTCTAGGAGACACATCATGGCCAAAGAAAAAAATGAAAAGCCCGCCACCACCCTCGGCGGTGCGCCCGTCACTCTGTTCGGCACCTTCCCGCTCGTCGGGCAGACAGCGCCCGACTTCACCCTCGTCGACAAGGACCTGAAGGATGTCTCGCTGCAAAGCTTCGCGGGCAAGCGCAAGGTGCTCAACATCGTGCCGAGCCTGGACACCGCGGTATGCGCCACCTCCACGCGCAAGTTCAACGAAGCCGCCGGCAAGCTGAACAACACCGTGGTGCTGGTGATCTCCGCCGACCTGCCCTTCGCGATGAGCCGTTTCTGCGTCGCGGAAGGTTTGCAGAACGTTGTCACTTTGTCACTGATGCGCGGACGCGATTTCATGCGCAACTACGGCGTGAAAATCGCCGATACGGCTTTGTCAGGCGTGACTGCACGTGCCGTGCTGGTGCTGGATGACAAGGACCACATCATCCACGCCGAACTGGTGGACGACATCACCCACGAACCGGATTACGACGCGGCGCTGGCTGCGCTGGACAAGAGCAATCCGGTTGTGGCTCCCTGACTTTTCCGCCATCCGACAAAACGCCATGGGTCGTTCCATGGCGTTTGTCTTTCAAGTCTGCCGACGGGAGAATCCGCGCAGCGTGATGCCACCCGATATGGCCCTGTTATAATCCGTGCCTCCCAACCAATTTTATGTAACGACATGAAGACTCTGATCTGCGGTTCGATGGCATACGACACCATCATGGTGTTCAAGGACCATTTCAAGAAACATATCCTTCCCGAGCAGATTCACATCCTTAACGTCGCATTCCTGGTGCCGGAGATGCGCCGCGAGTACGGCGGCTGCGCCGGCAACATCGCCTACAACCTGCAACTGCTGGGCGGGCACCCGCTGATCATGGCGACGGTGGGCGACGACTTTGCACCCTACACGCAGCGCCTGGAAAACCTCGGCCTGGCGCAGACGCATATCCGCCACGTGCCCGGCAATTTCACCGGGCAGGCTTTCATCACCACGGACCTCGACGACAACCAGATCACCGCGTTCCATCCGGGCGCGATGAGCATGTCGCACCTCAACCACGTCAACGATGCGAGGGAAGTCACGCTGGGTATCGTCTCGCCGGACGGCCGCGACGGCATGATCAACCATGCGCGCGAATTCGCCGAAGCCGGCATCCCCTTCGTGTTCGATCCCGGACAGGGCATGCCGATGTTCTCGGGGAATGAATTGCTGGATTTCATCGAGCAGGCCAACTACGTCACCGTGAACGATTACGAAGCCAAGATGCTGCAGGACAAGACCGGCAAGACGCTGGCCGATATCGCGCAACGTGTCACCGCATTGATCGTCACGCTTGGCGCCGACGGCTCGCTGATCTATGCCGACGGCAAACAGATCGCCATCCCCACGCCGAAGCCGAAAGCCGTCGTCGACCCGACCGGCTGCGGCGATGCCTATCGCGCCGGCCTGCTGCACGGCATCCAGCAAGGCTGGGATTGGGAAACCACGGGGCGCCTGGCGTCGCTGATGGGTTCGCTCAAGATCGCCAGCCGCGGCGGCCAGAACCACAAATACACCCGCGCAGAGCTGGCGGAACTGTACAAGCAGCATTTCGGATCCCGCATCAAGTTGTAAGCCCGTTGACAGTCATGCCTGTCGGCCGGGCATGACAAGAAAAGGAGGCAACATGAAGATCCCACGCATGACCGTCATCACCCTGGGCGTGTCGGACCTCCCCCGTTCCACTGCTTTCTATCGCGATATCTTCTCCACCCCGCCCATCACGCAGTATGAAGGCGTCACTTTCATTCCGCTGCCAGGCGTTTGGCTCTCGCTCTACCCGCTGGATAAACTCGCCGAAGACATTGGAGAAGAAGTGAAGCTCCCTGCGCCCGGCTCGTTCCGCGGCTTTACACTTGCCTATAACGCACGCAGCAAGGAAGAGATCGCCCGCATCTTCGGCCTTGCAGCGACAGCCGGTGCACACATCTCCAAAGTGCCGCAGGATACTTTCTGGGGCGGTTACAGCGGTTACTTTACCGATCCTGACGGGCATTACTGGGAAATCGCCTGGGGATCGATGTTCGACTTTGACGAGCACGGTGACCTGCGATTCAAACCGTGATCCAGAAACTGGCCTCCCATATCGCGGCTTCCATCCGCGATGCCACGCACCTTTCATTTGAATTGAGAAATGCCACGCCGGTTGGCGGAGGCAGTATCAATCAATCCTTCCGGCTGGAAGGTACGGACGGGAGGCGATACTTTCTCAAGGTCAACGATGCGCGGCATCACCCGATGTTCGTCGCGGAAGCGGCCGGCCTCGATGCCATCGCCGCAACCGGCATGCTGCGCGTGCCGCGAACCATCGCGCATGGCATTGCCGACGACCAGAGCTACCTCGCGCTCGAATACCTGGAATTGTGCTCGCGCGGCAACGCACATTTGCTCGGCGAGCGCCTCGCCGCCTTGCATCGCTGCACGGTTGATCAGTTTGGCTTTGACGGGGACAATTTCATCGGTACCATATTGCAGCCGAATGCCCGGACGAATGACTGGATCGGGTTCTGGCGCCAGCACCGCCTCGGCTTTCAATTACGGCTTGCGGCCAGGAATGGTTACGGCGACCGATTGCAGAATCTGGGCGAGAAACTGATGGACGCTCTGCCCGCCTTCTTCGCGGGCTACACGCCGCAACCTTCGCTGCTGCACGGTGACTTGTGGGGCGGCAACCACGCGTTCCTTGCCGACGGTGCGCCGGCGATCTTTGACCCGGCTACCTATTACGGCGACCGCGAATGCGACATCGCAATGACGGAACTCTTCGGCGGCTACCCCGCGAACTTCTACGCTGCTTATCGCAGCGCCTGGCCGCTGGATCCGGGCTATGCAACGCGCCGCGACCTGTACAACCTTTACCATATTCTCAACCACGCCAATCTGTTCGGCGGTGGTTATGCAACGCAGGCGGCGCAAATGATGCAAAGGTTGCTGGATGAGCATGGCTAATAATATCGTTTGCTATTCTCGCCGATATGCCCCATAGTGCGGGCCAGCGATTTTCAAGTCTGTCGTTGTTGTCTGGTTCTTTACCCGCTTTACTTCGGTATTTCTCCCTTCATCATTTTGCCGTCTTGACCATCGCCTAAGTTCGGGGCAAGTCCCCTTTGTTTGTTTTTCAGGAGATTCAAAATGGCAACAGGTACAGTAAAGTGGTTTAACGATTCCAAGGGCTTCGGCTTCATCACCCCATCCAATGGCGGCGATGATCTTTTCGCCCACTTTTCCGCGATCCAGAGTTCGGGTTTCAAGACCCTGACCGAAGGTCAGCAAGTAAGCTTCGACATCACTGCCGGCCCCAAAGGTCAGCAAGCATCGAACATCCGCGCAGCGGAATAAATGGTCGGGCATGCATGGCGCAGCCATGCTGTCAGTCCTGACTATGAGCCCGGCAACTGCCGGGCTTTTTGTTTCTGAATTCCCTGAGAGGATTGGTCATGGCCAAAGAAGAACTGCTGGAAATGAACGGCGTGGTGGACGAGATTCTGCCGGACTCGCGCTTTCGTGTGACATTGGATAACGGGCACAAGCTCATCGCTTACAGCGCAGGCAAGATGCAAAAGAACCATATCCGCATCGTAGCCGGCGACAAGGTTTCGCTGGAGCTTTCACCCTACGATCTGAGCAAGGGACGCATCACGTTCCGTCACATCGAGGGTCGCGGCCCTGTTGTTCCTCAGCAAAAGCGCAGGTATTGATCGAGCCCTACCAGTTTTGCGCTACGGGATTTTTGCAGTTCACCTGGAATAACTGGCGGTCTTCCAATCGGATGGCCGTCATCGGCCCTCCCCACAAACATCCGGTATCGAGGGCGATGACATTGGGCGTGACCTTCAGCCCCAGCGCCGACCAATGGCCGAAAATGACGGTGGCTTTGCGGCTCTTGCGCTCCGGCACCTCGAACCAGGGCACGTAGCCTTCCGGTATCTTTTCGACTTCCCCCTTGAATTTGAATTCCATTTCGCCTTGCAGGGTGCATATGCGCAAGCGGGTGAAAGCATTGGTGATGACGCGCAAGCGTTTGTAGCCGTCCAGTTCGTCGTTCCAATTGTGCGGCGCGTTGCCGTACATGCGGGCAAAGAAGGTGGCGTAGTCATCACCGCGCAACGCTTGCTCCACTTCACTTGCCAATCCGACCGCTTGTTTGACGCTCCATTGCGGCAGCAACCCAGCGTGCACTAGGACATAATCTCCTTCCGTATGCAACAAGCGCTGCTGACGCAACCAGGTCAGCAGTTCATCCCGGTCGGGGGCGCCCAGCACTTCGTCCAGCGTGTCGGTGCGATGAAGTTCCGCTGCGCCTTCGGCAACGGCCAGCAAGTGCAGGTCGTGATTACCAAGAACGGTGACGGCATTGTCGCCCAGCGATTTGACCAAGCGCAGCACACGCAAGGAATCCGGCCCGCGATTGACCAGATCGCCCACCAGCCAGAGTTTGTCCTGCGCGGGGTCGAAACGTATCTGCTCCAGCAATTGCTGGAGTTCGGTGTAACAGCCCTGAATGTCGCCTAATGCATAGATCGCCATTAATGAACCTCTGTTAAAATAAGGACACTTCCAAAAATCCAAATTTCGTCGCAATACTGCGTTACTCACAAAAAATTACTCCTTACATATCATGCATATGCTGCGTCGCAATTTTTTGTTCGCGTCTTGTCTTGCTTAGAACTTTGAATTTTTTAAAGTGCCCATGAGCCCTGAGGTCGGTAGATTTTTATTTTATATGCCATTTTTTGCATTATCACACCTTCTCTTCCGCATGTACTTCAGCGCTACGAAATCTCGCGTATTCGCCTAACAGGGCGCATTGTATTGGAGCGCCGATTTGCCAACCATAAATCCGGCCCCGTCAGGTAAACTGACCGTTGCCAACCTGATCGACGAATCGTCTGCAAGCACGCCCTGCGGACAACAATAGAAATATATACAGACATGTTTACAATTATCCGATGACCAGCACCCAACTCTACTTGCGCCTGATGACCTATGTTCGCCCCTATTGGCGCGTATTTGGCATTTCGATATTGGGCATGATGGTCTCCGCCGCGACCGAACCCTTGTTGCCCGCCCTGCTCAAGCCTTTTCTTGACGGCACATTTGTACAGAAGGACGATCTGGTGATGCGCTGGGCGCCGATCCTGATCCTGGTGATCTTCTTCGTGCGCGGCCTTGCAGGCTTCTTCGGCTCCTATGCGATTCACTGGATCGGAAACAAGTTGGTCATGGATCTTCGGGCGGAGATGTTCGGCAAGCTGCTCGCATTGCCCACCCGCTTTTATGACGACCACGCCACCGGAACGCTGATCTCCAAGCTGACCTTCGATGTAACTCAAGTCACGGCTGCCGCTACCAGCGTCGTTACGATCACCGTGCGCGATACCATCATCATCGTCGGCCTGCTCGGCTGGCTGTTCTATCTGGACTGGAAATTGACGTTGCTGTCGCTGGTGGTCGCCCCCCTCGTTGCCTGGGTGATCAGCACGATCAACCGTCGTTTGCGGTCGTCGAGTCGCGATTCGCAACGCGCGATGGGCAACATCACCCAGGTGATAGAGGAGAGCGTGACTGCGCACAAGGTGGTCAAGCTGTTCGGCGGTCAACGCTATGAATCGGAACGCTTTGCCACGGAAATAAACGGGGTGCGGCGACACATGATGAAGCAGGCTGCCGCCGCGCTGGCAAACGTACCCATCGTGCAGATGATCGCGGCAATTGCGCTCGCAATCATCGTTTATCTGGCCACCATGCAAGCCAGGAGCGATGTGACGACAGTGGGCAGCTTTCTCTCCTTTGTTACTGCCATGCTGATGCTGACTGCCCCCCTCAAGCGGCTCACCAGCGTGAGTGAATTCACGCAACGCGGACTGGCCGCTGCGGAAAGCATTTTCGAGTTGCTCGACAGCCCGAGCGAAGTGGATGATGGCAAGGCCCACATCGGACGCGCGAGCGGCCATCTTGTGTTAGATCATCTTGATTTCTCCTACCATGCAGATGGCCGCCTGGCGTTGCACGACATCTGCCTCGATGTTCCTGCAGGACAGTCTGTGGCGCTGGTCGGCGCATCCGGCAGCGGCAAGAGTACGCTGGCAAATCTGGTGCCGCGTTTTTACACCCCGACGGGTGGCCGTATCCTGCTGGATGGGCATGACATCCACGATCTTTCGCTGACCGGCTTGCGCTCCAACATCGCTCTGGTGAGCCAGGAGGTGGTGCTGTTCAACGATACCGTCGCCGCCAATATCGGCTACGGGCAGATGCGCGAAGTGCCGGAGGCAGAGATCGTCGCAGCAGCAACCGCGGCACATGCCATGGAATTCATTCGCGAGATGCCGCAAGGTTTGGAAACGCTGGTGGGGGAAAAGGGCGTACGCCTCTCCGGTGGACAACGCCAGCGAATCGCAATTGCTCGAGCCATCCTCAAAAATGCACCGATACTGATTCTGGACGAAGCCACTTCGGCATTGGACAGCGAATCCGAACGCTATGTGCAGGCCGCACTGGAAACCCTGATGCAGGGGCGTACCACGCTGGTCATTGCTCACCGCCTTTCCACCATCGAAAAAGCAGATCGCATCGTTGTGCTGCAAAAGGGCCGCATCGTCGAAGTCGGTACGCACGCCGAACTGCTGGCCAAGAGCGGTGTATATGCGCAACTGCATCGCATTCAATTCGGATTGGCCGATGAAATAACCCCTTAGCCGGACTTATAAACCACAGTCACAAGATCCTGTTTTCACGTTGATGAAACCGATTCCAATCAAACTGCCGGCCTCCGGCTGCATGGCTGATCGCTGATTCATGTTATTCAATTCCTACGGCTTCATTTTCCTGTTCCTGCCCATCGTATTGCTGGGCTTTTATCAATTGGCACGCATTCACCATGCTTATGCCGCCGCGTGGCTGGCCATATCGTCGCTGTTCTTTTACGGCTACTGGAATCCGGCCTATATTGGCCTGCTGCTTGGCTCTATCGTGTGCAATTACGCTTTTGGAATGTGGATCGCAAAGGCCGGTGTGCAACAAGCTGCTGCGCGCAAGAAACAGGTATTGGTATTCGCCCTTGTTGCCAATTTGTTGTTGCTGGGCTATTTCAAGTACACCAACTTCTTTCTTTCCAGCATAAATAGCCTGAGCGGATCAAGCCTTACACTGGGCGACATCATCCTGCCGCTCGGGATCTCGTTCTTCACTTTCACCCAGATCGCCTTCCTGGTGGACACTTATCAGGGCAAGGTGAAGGAATACAACTTCGTGCATTACGTGTTGTTTGTAACCTACTTCCCTCACCTGATCGCAGGGCCGGTGCTGCATCACAAGGACATGATGCCGCAGTTCGCCCACAACGCGACCTACCGCATCAATTGGGACCATGTCGCCACCGGGCTGTTGCTGTTCACGCTGGGCCTGTGCAAAAAGGTGCTGTGGGCCGACGCGATCGCACCGTTCGCCACGGCCATCTTCGACGGCGCCCAGCACGGCATGGCAACCGGCACGTTGCCCACGATCTACGAGGCGTGGTCGGGGGCACTGGCTTATACGCTGCAGATCTATTTCGATTTTTCCGGCTATACCGACATGGCGTTGGGCATCGCCTTGATGTTCAATATCCGTCTTCCCATTAACTTCAATTCGCCGTACAAAGCCACCAGCATCATCGAGTTCTGGCGGCGCTGGCACATCACGCTCTCCACCTTTCTGCGCGATTACCTTTATATCCCCCTGGGAGGCAATCGTCACGGCAAGCTGCGCCGCTATGCCAATCTGATGGCGACCATGCTATTGGGCGGACTGTGGCACGGTGCCGGATGGACTTTCGTGATCTGGGGCGCGCTGCACGGCGCCTATCTCGTCATCAACAATCTGTGGCGCGACCTCGTGGCCGAGAGATACCTGCGCTGGATCCCGGATTGGCTGGGGGCGATTACAGGCGGCATGCTCACTTTCATCGCGGTCGTGGCCGCATGGGTGGTGTTTCGCGCGGGCAACATGGCGCAGGCACTGGTCATTCTGAAAGCAATGTTCGGAATCGCCGCCCGCCCCATCTCCTTCGATGCTGTGCGGCACGGTAACCTGCTGTTGCTGACCAGTATGTCCGGGCGCGATCTGTTGCGCTTGCTTGTTCCAGGATTGATTTGGGTTTGGTTGTTGCCGAATTCGACTCGAATTCGTTTTCTCAAGGGTGGCGCATTGGCCGTAGCCTTGCAGGCTGCCGTCGTGCTTGCCATGTTGTATATGGCAATAGATCAGTTCGGCAGTTACAGCCCCTTCCTTTACTTCCAGTTCTGACATGAAAACAGCCAAGTATTTTTCCATCATCGTATTCGTCGCCGTATTGGGTTACGGCGCGGTGGCATTTTACTTTTTGCCTTTGGCGACTTTTCAGGGTGAACTGACTCGCATGGGACTCCTGCCCGAATCTCTATTTGGCTGGACTAAACCGCAGCCTCTGCTCGACGTGAAATGGATGCAACAGGCCTCGATGAAAGAGGCCGACGTGCTGGTCATCGGCGATAGCTTTTCCGATAGCCGCGTCTGGCAATCTGTATTGACGCAACACGGCTTGAAAGTACGCACCGAATCCTGGGACAGCATGCGCGGGGTATGTACGGACTTCATACCCTGGTTGCGCACACAAGGCTTTGCAGGAAAGTATGTGGTATTTGAATCCATCGAACGCAATCTGGTAGACGACCTGGGCAAATCTGTTGCCTGCCAGCAGATGCAATATCATCCGAACCCAAGTACAGATGCGCCGCGCTTTCCACCCGTCGTTTCGTTCGACGTAAAGCAGGGCAACTATGCCGGTAAACTCTCGACCGGCATCAAGACGCAGTTGAATGTCCTGAAGTATGAACGATTGAGCCTCTCTCCCGACTTCAAGAGCTTGCTGTTGCCCAACGATGTGAAGATGGCCCGCGTACCCAACGGTTGCAAATTATTCAGTCATGCGCGCTGCAACGATGCGTTGTTTCTGAGTTATGACAAGCCGGAAGAAATAGATGCAGGCGCGCTTGAAAACATCGAAAAACTCAACACGCGTCTGGTCGGAATTACGCCGATCTGGGTGTTCGTGCCGAACAAGTCGACGGCCTACCTTTATCCGGACAAGCAGTTCTGGAACGAAGCTGAACTTCGTTTTCATGCACCCAACCTGCTGCGCATGACACAGCTAGCCATCCAGGCGAAGACCGTCGATCTTTATCTCGGTAACAACACGCATTTCTCCACCACAGGATACCTTCTGATGGGGGAAGAGATTTTCAAGGCTATGCAGCTGCACTAGCATTAACTGCTAGTTCCCTTCATTCCACTTCGCACGCCCCGGGAGTGCATCCCATGCTTCGATATCCTGCAGCGGATAATTACTTTTTAGCGTGTAGCGTAATCGTCTAATTTTGCCCAACAAGGATCCCCGAACAAAATTATGCGGATTCCCCGGCGAGTTACCGCCATCGGGCTTTCGAAGTGAAGGCAAATAAAGACGGTGGAACTCGAGATGAGTGACGCCCCACTTCATGACAAATACCCGGCCGCCCAGATTGTGTTTGATGCGCCCGGTACTTTTGCAGCCAAAATGGTAAAAGCGACTACCGCCGACGATACGGAAGTTGCGACATCCTGCCACCCAGAATTTCATCATCAGGTCGTCGTCGCTGCTCATGCCCGGGCTGAATTCAATGCTGTAGCCGCCGACCATCGCCCACCACTTTTTGTGTACCAGAGTGGGCTGGGATGCCCCCCCCTCCTTGTCACCACGGCCATCATCCAGATAGGACTTCAGAAATTTCGCCTCATCGAAATCAGCGGGCGAGCCGCCGAAGTCCTGTTTGATGATGACATCATTACCGCCGTTTTCCGGTTGGATCAAAGTTCCAAAAAACATAGCGAGGTCTGTATTTACCGATTCGGTCGCGGCTATGAAGGCCGTATCCCAACCCGGTGCGGCCACCATGTCGTCATTCATGTAGAGCAGCCATTCATGTTTGGCCTGAGCCATCAGATGGTTCACCGACAAACAGATCCCGACGTTCTTGTCGGTCTGCGTATACTTTATTCCCTGAGATTTCACCCACTCCAGCGAACCATCCGAACCATCGTTCAGATGAACCAATATCTCATGCTCGAATCTGGAATGTTTTCTGATGCTCTCAACACACAGCTTCAAATAAGCGAGGTTGTTCCAACTGGGGATGACAATGCTAAACATGGTGTATGTCCTTGTTCGAACCAGCTCTCGACGAGCCAATTTTGTGATGAATGTTGTAACAAAACGCCAGCAACACGGCGACCGTAAAACTGTAGAAGGCAATTGCCATGGTCAGGTTCAGGATTTCGACCGTCAAACCGGAAACGAAGAATCCGCTTACAAAAACAATCCCGAGAACGCCGCCACGCTTAACTTGTGCTGATACTGACCGGGTAGCTTTCCAAAAAAGCCAAATTGGCACGAGATAGACTGCAATTATCGCAGCCAAACCGAAAAGTCCCATTCCGACGGCTTTATTCAAGATATCGTTATGTACTTCGCCGCGTCCAAGCTGGGCGGCTACCGGCGTGATCTTGCCCTCCTCCATCATCGGTGTCATCTCTTGCGCAAATCCATCCGGCCCCACACCAAAAACTGGGTGGCGCGAAAATATTTCCACCGCTGCCTTATATAACTGCCAACGTATACCTGTGGAAGTATCCTGGTTGCCGTGACTGAGTGCTGCCACCTCACTTGTTAACTCGTTAACGCGTTGGTGGAAGGTCGAGTTGAGGGAATAAAATAATAGCGTGCTCAATGTTCCTATGGTTGCGATAGATATGATTAGCTTTAGAGATTTTGCAGTATAAAAATATATAAAGATTGCTACAAATATCGGTATTGCCAGCCAGCCTCCCCGCGAACCCGAGGCGAATGACGCAGCGACGCCTGCAATGAAACCCGATATTTTGATTATTTTTAACGCGAGTCCATCGCGCCCCATCCAATTGATGCCAAGAAGGGACAGCATCGCCAGAATTAATTCAAAATCACCAAAATGAATCAAATCCAATGTCTCTATTCCAGATCGAATTTCCGGGCCCTCGCTCAATTTTTTCGCCAGCACGAAACCCAGAATTGCTGCGGCGGGAAATGCGACTTGCAGCATTTCAAAAATTTTCAAGTTTAGTCGCCGCAACAGCAGGAATACCGGGATTGCCAGCCAGTAGCGCGATGCTCCATCATATGAGTGTGCTGAATAGTTGTGGTGGTAGCTTTGACTGATGAGTATCGCAGCTGACATAGCCACCATTGATATGCCATAAATGGTCCATTCGCTTCTCCATACCGTTTTATCCATGCCGGCGGGACGTGTTATTCGCACAGCCAAGGCGAGCAGCAACATAAGCAGGAACGCGCCGTTCATTCCTCCCTTTACGGCAAGCATGAGGGTTGGATACGCCAGCAGCAGCAAACTCGCCACCTTTTCGACTAGCAACAGATAGCGTGAATGATCTGTTTCCCTCATGCTGCACCCTTATAAATCATCATATGAAGTGACTGATGATTCCAGTATTGCCTGTGCAGGCTCGACCAGAAATGCATCGGCGGCTCAGAAAACATTTGGGTTTTGCATTTATTTGTCTGCCACATTTTTCTCAGAATCCACCAGGAATCCCGCCAATGACTTATCAACCAAGGCCAAGCCCAACTCGCCCAGCGCTGCAATCACCTTTTCAACCGGCAAGCCCTGCAAACAGGCGCTCAGGCTGGTGATCCGCCGATCACAGCCTTCTTCCATGCAAGGCACGCAATCACCTTCGCCTTGCAGCAGGACCACGTTGCTCACGTGTTGGGTACCGCGCATCTGGTAAGGGTTGATGTCCTTGTTGTACCCCTTGGGCCATGGCCCCCATTTCACCGGATTGGACGGCCCAAATAATGCAACCGTTGGTGTACCCAGTGCCGCAGCGACATGGGTGAGGGCCGTATCCGGCCCAACATAACATTTGGCGCGGCTGATAAGAAAGGCGCTTTCTGCCAGACTAAGTTTGCCGGCCATATTCACTGTGCTTGCCGGCATGGAACGGAAGATCTGCCCGACATATTCCATCTCATCCGAAGCGCCGCTTCCAGTGAGTACGGCGCGAATGCCGTTTGCTTCAAACCGACGTGCCAGTTGGATCCAGCCGTCGCGATGCCACATCTTGTAGGAAAATTTCGGGGACATATGCAACACTGCGTAAGGTTGCAGCCCAATATCAAATGGCAGCAACTCTCTTACAGATTTTTCGTCGCTGGTGTCCCATGCAACGACTACTTCGTGGCTGCGCTTG
The DNA here is from genome assembly GCF_902459525.1 of Sideroxydans sp. CL21. Lineage (NCBI taxonomy): Bacteria > Pseudomonadati > Pseudomonadota > Betaproteobacteria > Nitrosomonadales > Gallionellaceae > Sideroxydans > Sideroxydans sp. CL21. Next base: position 76,189 of record NZ_LR699166.1, on the reverse strand, counting down.
ATGCCAAGCAAGTCAACCAGCCCGAGATTCGTCAGCACCGTATGGGTATTTACTCGATCAAAGAATGCCCAATGCGTGAGCAGGTGTTGCTTCCAGTGTTCCTTGCTGCTGCCATCCTGCATTCCAATCCTGATCTTCCCGGCGATCCAGGTGTAGAGAGTCGGGCGATCGCCCAGCTGAGTTGTCAATGCAAGATCATAGCGACGCAGCAGACCTAAGATCAGGCTCAAATGTTCCCGGAACCCGGGACGCGCCGGAACGGTAATCACGCGCCGGATGTCCGGATTGCGCAGCAATACACCTTCCGTGTTTTCAAATACCAGTACGTCGATTTCAGCGTCGGGCCATGCCTGTCGCATCGATCTTATGACGGGGGTGGAAAGCAGTACATCCCCTATGCGTAAGGGAATAACGACCAGAATTTTGCGCGGTACCTTCATGCTCTTGCCGGATTTTTCGTATTGCTTGAGAGTTTCCATCTACACAATGATGCGGAATGTTAGCGGTACAGAAATTGAAGTGCGAACTCAATGAGCGACCGCCGGGAATGTTAACATGTAACACTTTAGACGCGTGCTGCAGTTCCTTGGGATATCGTCCTGAATACGCAGCCAGGTTGGCAGCTTCAATGTCGTTAATTTACTAATCAAAGGAATCGCTGCATGTTTTCCATCATCATCCCGACCTGGAACAACCTTGCGTTACTGCAGCTGTGCATACGCAGTATCCGGCAGAACTCCGCCTATCCTCACCAAATCATCGTGCATGTGAATGACGGTAGCGATGGCTCGCTGGAATGGGTACGCCAGCAAGGCATTGCATACACGGCGTCACCCCAAAACGTCGGCATTTGTCTGGCGGTAAATGAGGCAGCCATGCATGCCACTCAGGACTACATCCTTTATCTTAACGACGATATGTATTGCTGCCCCGGCTGGGATACCGCCCTGGTCGACAAACTCAAACAGCTGGATACCGACCTGTTCATGCTTTCCGGTACCATGATCGAGCCGCGCGACACCAACAACCCCTGCGTAATTGTGCGCGACTACGGCAGCGATGCCGACAATTTCGACGAGGCGCGATTGCTTGCGGAATTGCCGCAGCAAAGCAAGCAAGACTGGTATGGAGCAACCTGGCCGCCAACATTGGTGAGCAAGCGCTGGTGGTTCAAGGTGGGCGGCTACAGCAGCGAGTTCTCGCCCGGCATGAGCAGCGACAACGATTTTTCGATGAAGCTTTGGCACGCGGGGTGTCGCATCTTCCTTGGCGTAGGCGACTCTTTGGTTTATCACTTCCAGTGCAAATCGACCGGCAAGGTGAAAAAGAATGATGGCGGAAAGCAATTCCTGCACAAGTGGGGAATGCGCCAATCGGTGTTTGATCGTTATTATTTGCGGCGCGGATTTACTGCACAGGGGCTGTTGCTGGAAGAACCGGAAGACTCGCGCGAGTTGCACTGGCAATTGTTGCGCAGCCGGTTGAAGCGTGCGCTGGGCTAAGGAAGCGCTGATTTATTCCGTTCGCCCTGAGCCTGTCGAAGGGCTTGTTGGTTAACTCCTTGATTGATTTATTCCTCCATTCATGATTCGACAAGCTCACCACGAACGGAGGAATAAATCAGCGCCTCCCAATATTTCAGAATTCGTCACAGCGGCAAAAGCTGGTGACCAGCCTGATGATAAAACCGGATTCCGGCTTTCGCCGGAATGACAAATTATTGGAGGTTCCCATATACATTCAACGCTTCCAGCTTGCGGTACTTGAGAAAAGTCGTGCGGGCATTCATGCGGGCAATGTTCCACCCTGCACCACCATCCAGCAAGCCCAGTCGCACGATATAAGTTCTCACAAAGGCCCAGCCCGCACTCAGCATCGCCCTCAACCAGCTGGAGCGCTTGCCGGACTGAAACATCTGTTGAGCCGCAGCCGAGGAATAATGCTCGACCTTGCGCTCCACATCGTTAAGCGTGAGATAGCTGTAGTGCAGCAGAGGATTCTTGAGCTTGCTTGTATTGCCTGTCAGCAAAACACTTTCGTGTACCAGGCTGTCCGAAAATCGGCCTGCGCCTCGCTTGAACAGACGCAAGACATAATCCGGATACCAGCCGGAATGATGCACAAACTGGCCGCAGAACTGCGACAGGCGCGGGCAATAGTAACCGTCTGCCGATGCCTTGTGCATCGCCTGTTCAAGCTCGGCGCGCAATTCGGGTGTCACCCGCTCGTCCGCATCAATGGAAAATACCCAGTCTTTGCCGGCATAGCCCAGTGCCCGGTTCTTTTGCGGCCCGAAGCCCGGCCAGTCCGGATGCACATATACCTGTGCGCCCATTTCGCGGGCGATAGAGGCAGTGTCATCCGTGCTGCCGGAATCAACCACGATGATCTCGTCAGCCCAGGACACCGACTGTAAACAATCTCGGATGTTGGCAGCTTCGTTTTTAGTAATGAGTATGACGGACAGCGAGGGCATGCTCAGTGCGCGTTCGGTGTTGGTACGTACTCCGGCACCCAGTGCTGCAGGCGTTCCCGTACCGCTTCGTCACTGTTTGCGGTATCGATTTGCACCCAATCCAGCATCGCCTGCAGTTCGTCAGCGGCAACCTGGCGCGCCTGGGCGATACGCAACTTGGGGTGCGGGGTAGGCAAGGTATGTTCGCTATCTGCCAGTACTTCTTCGTACAGCTTCTCACCCGGGCGCAGGCCCGTATACTCGATCCTGATGTCCTCTTCGCCCAAGCCCGAAAGACGGATCAGCTCTTTTGCCAGATCGACTATCTTCACCGGCTCACCCATGTCGAGCACGAATATTTCGCCGCCCTTGCCCATGTAACCCGCCTGCATCACCAATTGCGCGGCTTCTGGAATGGACATGAAGAAGCGGGTGATCTCCGGATGGGTCACGGTGATCGGCCCGCCTTTGGCGATCTGTTCGCGGAATTTTGGAATCACGCTGCCGTTGCTACCGAGTACATTGCCGAAGCGCACGATGACAAAACGCGTACCTTCCGACCGCTGCAGCCCTTGGCACACGATCTCCGCCATGCGCTTGGTGGTGCCCATCACGTTGGTCGGGTTGACCGCCTTGTCGGTGGAGATCAGCACGAATTTTTCCACGCCATGCCTCTGTGCGCAGCTTGCCGCACGCCAGGTACCGAACACATTGTTGCGTACCGCCTGCCAGGCATTGTGGCGTTCCATCAATGGTACATGCTTGTAGGCTGCAGCATGGAACACCGCATTGGGCTTGTATTCCCCGAATACCTGGTCCAGCCGAACATCGTCGCGCACATCGCCCGCCAGATAGGCGATATCAAGTTGCGGGAATGCTTTATTCAATTCCTGCTCCATGTTGTACAGTGCCAACTCGCCGGCCTCATACAACACCAGTTTTCTGGGTGCAAAGCGTGCAATTTGACGACACAGCTCGGAACCGATGGAACCCCCCGCGCCGGTAACCAGCACGACTTTATCCGTAAGTTGCTCATGCAGCCCAGCGCCATCCAGCTGCACCGGATCGCGCCCGAGCAGGTCGTCCAGCTCTACAGCCCGCAGTTGCGACACGGATACGCGGCCGCTCAGCAGGTCGTCGAATGCCGGAACTGTCAATGCCTTGATGCCATTGCTGTTTGCCAGATCGATTGCATGCTTGCGCTGCTGGTGCGTGGATGACGGCATGGCGATGATGGCCTGGGTAACGCCGAACCGCTGCGCCCAATAGGGCAGACTTTCCAGTTTGCCCAGCACCTTGATGCCGTTGAGGATACGGCCTTGCTTATCCGCATCGTCATCAAGAAACCCGACCTGATGCCATTCGCGGCTCCTGGCCAGATCCTTTGACAAGCCTATGCCAGCCTCCCCGGCACCCATTACCAGTACCGGCTCACCCTGAAGTTTGATGTCGCCGAACAACCCTTGTTCTTTCCACAAACGGTAGAGCAGACGACCGCCGCCCATTGCCAGCAAAAGAATGATGGGATCGATGATCAGTACCGAACGCGGAACGACGGCATGAATACGGAACATCCAGAGTCCCAGAGGAATTAACATAGCGGCCAGCAGCACGGCCATAAAAATGCGTCGCAGATCTACCAGACTGGCGTAGCGCCAAATACCGCGGTACAGGCCCATGTACCAGAATATCAGTGATTGCAACGGCGCGACCCAAAGCAAGGTACGCCACATTTCGCTTTGAAAATTCTGCGGCAGGTCAAAATTAAAACGCAGCAAATATGCACCAGCCCATGCTATTGCTGCTACAAATATATCGTGCAACACAGCCATCGCGGTATAGCGATTGACTTTAAGCATGTTGCGCCCGCTTGAATTTTCTCCATGCGGCATCAATCACCAACATCAACACGGCATATATCCCGCCCCAAGCCAGAATTACCGTCCACGGAAAAGCTTGCTGTATAACCGATACAGCCGTTACACCGGTTCCCAGCATCAGTCCATATTCGGCCAGTGCCACTTTGCTATGGCTCCAGCCCATTTGAACGAGGCGTTGGTAATAGTGTTCGCGATGCGCTTCGGTGACCTTCACACCACGCAGGGTACGCTTTACCAGTGTGACGCTTGCATCCACAATGAACGGAGAAAATACCATGATCGGAAACCATGCCGCCCAGTAGCCTTGCTGCCACCCCCAGAGCCCCATGCTTGCAGCAAGAAAGCCCAAGGGAATGGAACCGGCATCACCCAGGAAAATTTTGGCGGGATGGAAATTGTTATAGAGAAAACCCAATGCTGCCGCGCCGATGGTGAAGTTCAGCATCGCCTGCGTGTCGTCGTGCGAGATCAACGCGGCAACGCCGTATATGCTGAAGCCGATCAGTGCCATGCCCCCCGCCAGTCCGTCGGAACCGTCCATGAAATTGTAGAGGTTCGTCATCCACACTGTGAGCAGCAGCACAATCAGGGCAATCAGCATCCCTTGTTGGGTGAGCAAGCCAGCACCGACAACCAGGATCGCCGCCGCCGCCAGATGTGCCATTAAACGCTTCCTGACCGGCAGATTGTGCATGTCGTCCAGCAGGGAGACGATGAATAGCCCGATCAGCGGCAGCACTATCCACCATTTCAGCGACGTCAACATCAACATCCAGCCGGTCAATAAGCCGGCCATCATCGCAACTCCGCCAATGCGCGGAACCGGAGTTTCATGCAAAGAGCGTTCGTTGGGAATATCTTGTATCTCTTTACCGAATTTGCTGATCAGGATAATGATGGTCAGCAACATGGTGACCAAAGCTGCGACGACGGGAGAGTAATGACTCATAGATGGGTATTTCGATACCACTCCGCGGTAGCTTGCAGCCCCTGCTGCAAGCTGTAGGGCGGAATCCAGTTAAGTTCGCGGCGGATTTTACCACTATCGACCTGCAGCGAACCCAGCAAACGCTCGATCTGACTGGATTTTCCGGTCAAGCGACCTGCCAGTTTCAGCAGCGGGAGCGGACAAGAAAACACTCGTGCCGCGTGCCCCATAGCCTCTCCCAATCGGTGCAGCAAATCTGGTGTTGAGATATCTTCGCCATCGCTTACCAGATAGGTGTTCCCGGCAGCGGTTGGATGCGTCGCGCATACGACCAGCGCATCCACCAGGTTGCCTACATAAACAAGATCGCGCTTGTTTCTGACCGAGGCCAGCGGTAGCGGCAGCCCGCTTGCAACTACCCGCATCATTTGTGCAAAATTACCCTTTACCCCTGCGCCGTAAACCAGCGGTGGCCGTACGATCACAATCTCCAGGCCAGTTTCTTGCGCCACGCGTTGCAGAACTTGTTCCGCTTCCCACTTGGAAATGCCATATGGATCCTGCGGCGCAGGAATATCATTCTCCGAGTAAATACGTCCATCGGACGTTTCCTCGCCGTTCACCTTGATCGAACTGACATACACCAGCCGCCTAACCCCGTTTGCTGCCGCGCTACGGGCCAGATGTTCCGTCCCTGTGGTATTGGTACGGCGAAATTCCGCTAACGGATCGTCCGAATTGTCGTGCATGACATGCACTCGCGCAGCCAGGTGAATCACTGCGTCAATGCCGCTGAGCGCCTCCGCCCATCTCGTTTCGCCATCAATTTCGCCTACCACGGACACAGCGGAATTTTCTGCCGATGTTCCAGCATTACGCACTGCCGCCCGGACCATGTATCCTCGTGCGAGCAGCTCGGCACTAAGGGGACGACCAACAAAGCCACTGGCGCCGGTAATGAGCAAATTGCATTTATCGTGTTTGAAACCGATTTCTTTCATTCCTGTTTCACCGCGTCCCGGACAATCTATCGTACAAGGCCACCAACTCGCGGGTTATCTTTTCGCTGGAGAATAAATTCAACGCACGCTTGCGAGCTTCATTGCCCATCTGTTGTCGCAACTCGTTCTCCGTAATCAATTTTGACAAGGCCCGTGTCAGCGCATTCACATCTCCCGCAGGGAACAACAAGCCGGTTTCGCCATCTGCCACGGCATCCGTAATCCCATATATACGCGAAGCCACGGCGGGCACGCCACAGGCTGCTGCCTCAATGATGGTCATGCCAAATCCTTCACGGTAACTTGGCAAGCAAAGAATATCTGCCGCAGTCATGTAATGTTCAGGTTTGGAAGAAAAGCTTATGTAGCGCAGGCGTTCGCTTTCTGCGTGGCAGATTTCCTGAATGCGGCTGAAGGGCACATCTTCTTCAGCACCCACCAGCAGGAGTTCCACATCCGGGTACTGTTTGGCAATAGTATCGAATGCGGCAGCCAAGTCCAGCATCCCCTTGTCGCGATTGAGCCGTCCGACAAATAGAACCACCTTCGAATCCCGCGCAATTCCCAAGCCTTGGCGTACTGTTTGTCTTTTCTCAGCATCCGGATGGAAACGCAGGGGATCTACACCGCAGATTGATCCTGCGCCAATCACCTTTGCTTTTCCCGGTGGCAGGACTCCCTCGTTAACCAAAAAGTCTCGCTGCGACGGACTCACCGCAAAAATATCTGTCGCAAGCAATCCAATCAATTGGTCGAATAATTTGAGTGTCTTCCGTCGCCAGCCGCTTCGTGTTGCCCATACCTCGCCATGAAATGTGTTGATGCGTATTGGTACCCTTGCCAACCATGCAGCCAACATTCCGAGCAGTCCTGTCTTGGGCATGTGGGAATGCACAATATCGAATCGCTCACGGCGAAACAGACTGTATAGTTGAAACAAGACTCGCAAGTCATTCCAAGGTGAGGGCCGACGGTCAATTGGGAGCAGAACGAGACGCGCATTAAGACCGTCAAGCAAGTACTTATCCGTGGAATTGCATATGACTGTTACTTCATATTTTTTTGCAGCCTCCTGAATATGGGCGCGTAAAAAAGCATGAACGACGGCCGGAATGGTTGCAACGTAGCAGAGTTTTTTCATGGTACTTTCAGGTCCAGTGCTATACCGTCCCGAATCCTATTCCACTTGGATACAACGGCATCATCTACGCTCACACGCTTACATTCATTATTCCCTGAACACAGCCTTTTAAATACATCACTACCTATCTTCAACAAATAGGCCGTTATTGCCAGCGACACAAAATACCATTGGTTTATTCTTGCAAAGTGACGGAATTGAACTTTTAAAACTGCCCAGCGTGTTTTTGCCAATTTTTGCCAGTTGATTTTCCTTCGAACCCTATAAGCAAAGAGTATTTCATCAACGGTTGAAAATCTGCTGTTGCGATAGCTACGCAACAGCAGCTCCTGATCCTCGCAAAAATAAGGAGCAGGATTCGCATAGCGATATTTGCGAAACCATTCCACTTTCCCCATCCAGGTTGGATGGGGAAAGTGGAATCCTCGCCACGGGTAGGAAGAAATTTCTTCATGCGTGATAGCACTAGGAAAAATGCTCGTCGCCTTATTGTTTTCATCAATCGTGATTGCACATACGGCCACCAAATCCAGTTGCGGGTCCTTTTTAAAGGCATCGATTTGGAACTCAAATCGCGTTGGATATGACACATCATCCGCATCCATCCGAGCAAAGTATTTGCCTCGTGCCAATTCGATGCACTCATTCAGTCTGACGGCCAATCCTTTATTTATGCCATCTCTCAAAATCTGAATTCGCGCATCCTTGATGTCCACAATGCTCTGCAGGGCATTGTCCGTTGAACCATCATCAATGATCAACAACTCCCAGTCTGTAAAGGTTTGCTTGACTATCGAGAGCACAGCCAATCGCAAGTACTTGCCTGCGTTGTATACGGGCATGGCGACTGTTACCAAGGGCGGTTGGGCGGTTTCCTGGTCCGAATCAAACACTACCATTCCTTAAGTCTCACAGTCTAATCCAGTCTTGCGGGATCAAATCCCGCGTATTTGTTTCTTTGGCAAACCACTTTTGTGGCGCAATAACGATTTTGTCAGGACTTGGATTCAGCCACGCACCCCACCAACTGAAAGAGCTATTGGCAATGATGTGATGTTTGCACATACTCATCAGCCGCATGTCATTGTAACTTTCCTCGCCCTTGTTATGATCCACATAATGGGAAGGGAAATCTATTTCTATGTTTTCTCTTACCCATGTCGGATCGTCTGAAAATATATAAAAGCACGGCTGATCAACTTTATTGATCACATATTGAATTGCCGACTTGTAGTACTCCAGCGAACATAAGCCATGGGCAGCGGTCGTTTTTGGATTGTTCGCATAGTCACCGCGCCGAACATGGAGGCTGATCGCATTTCCCTGTTGGATTTTCTCTGCAAAATCAGCATTTCGTAAATTCATCAATTTCCTGAATGCAAAGTCGATACGAATTTGTGCGGCTACATCAGCAAAATATTTTTCGGATTGCCAATAGCCTGACAAATAGCAATCTGTTTTCAGATCGTCCATTTTGGGCCAATAATAAAAATGCGGTTCTACGGCAAACGCATCTCGACGAAATTTGGCAAATCGTTGACGTGTCATTAGCCGACGAATAATGGGTTTGGACTGCCAGCCCAATACCCGGTTGATGTCCGAATCACTGGCAATCACTGCTGGACACGTAAATACGCGTTGCAACTCAAATCCTTGATGTAAACCGTACGATGCAAAGCCGGAAATATCCAACCGGAGTTCCGTATTTTTTCTTAATGACAGAGCGCGACCGGCTGCATATTGAAACATCTGATTGCCCAAGCCGCCGATAATATGAGTTATCACCACGATCACTTACAATCCAAGTTTATTTAAGATTTGACCGATAAATTTGCGCACCGTCCTTTTCGGAACAATCAAAGAACTGGATGGCAGCAGTTTTTCCAGCTCGCTGGTTTTTTGAACAGTAAAGGGTTGTGTGAATTCAAAACCTTCAAAAAACAGGCTTTTATTTGCTGCACATAAATCATCCCAACCGCAACTAAGTGTTTGATAGAACAATGAGCTTACTGCTGCAAACTCAGGAAAAACGGTATCACGCTTTGGTAGATATCTCAGTAGGCTCTGTTCGAAATCAAATTTTACGAAATGGAGATGAACATCGAAGTTATACAAATATTCATAAGTAATGAGCGGGTATTCTAAATAACCTCTTCCTCCTGCTACCCTGAATACTTCGCTTAGGAACGACTTGGGATCAGGAACATGTTCTATTACATGCGAACAGATTACATAATCAAACTGACCATCCTCGAATGGAAACCTTGCACCGTTGTAATAGTGAACCGGCTTGCTGCCGAAGTCTGCGTCCTTGAGCTCCCCGCCACGCTGAGCAATCTTGTCCTGAGCGCCATCAAAACTTAGTTCGAGAAAAACATCGCTTCTAGGATGTGGGGTTGAGCCAGGCCCAATCTCCAACACCTTGTCTTTTGGACGAATCGCCGTTATTTTTTCTGGAAAGAACATCTCAAATTATTTGCTGTTTGACAGCAACGCAGTGCCACCCAAAACATGCAACCTCATCGGCCATCCGAGATTTTCCGCGTAGCGAGAAATAAATCAAACCGGCTCCCGCTACCAGATAGCTTAAAGGCCAGCACCAATCACCGTAGCGGCGTGCCATGCCGGGCAGCCGCAACATTTCCTGTTTTGCGTAGGAGAACCAATCACCATTAGGTATCAGCTCCTGGATTTCAAAATTTCGCGGCGGCAAGTGATATTCATACCAGTAGCGGCTATATCCAGTGGCGTAATGGTATGGCGCAAAGTGCACGAATGAAGCAAACGGTGCAGTGATGATCAGTTTGCCGCCCGGTTTTAGCAAACGCGCAAACTCATCCAATGCCTTGATTGCGTCGGGTAAATGCTCAAATACCTCGCTGCACAGAATCACATCAAACGAGGCATTTGGTTCTGGAATATTTATGATGTCACAGACAAGATCAATCCTGCTGGTATCCCATGTGCCAGTTTGCAGCCCTTTTTCGTCTCCCTTTCCTTCATACTGGCAAGCATCCTGCGACACATAATTCAAGTGAGAACATAACGGCTTGTTGCGTAATTCACCCGCTCCGGCATCGAGCAAGCGCAAACCTGGCGGGATGGCCGACAACGTCTCAGCCAGCCACCGATTCCGCCCTTCTTCGTTGGCGTCAATCCCGATTATGCCTTTTAATAATTTCTTCACTTTCCAGTCCTTATTGCTTGACGAACGTAAATATACCTAATGAATAGCGAAGCTTGCTCAACTCGGCCATATCCAGCTGCATGTCGGAAGACAAGATAACCGCCCGGCTCTGCCCTATCCATGCGAATTCTCTGAGCAACAATCCGCTTTCTGCAGCGAGACGAACCAGTGAGTTCGGATCAAATATCCGATGCGCATTAAACTCCACGCGTTCCTGTCCGATGGGAACGGAAAGATAAAACAAGCCGCCAGACTGCAGTATCCTTGCCATGTTACCCAGTCCCGACGCATATCCATGTGGATCAATCGGATCACCGTAGCGGCCAAGGCCAAAATGCTCCAGCGCGTGTAAACATGAAAGTGAGTCGCAATATTCAATGAGCGATTCGGACGGATGCATCAAATCTGCCTGCCTGAAACTAACTCCTGGAATCATTGAAGTGACAGGGCGAATATCGAACACTTCGATATCCCTGAAACTGGCCACATGTGCAACAAAGCCATCAATGCGCGAACCAATATCCACATGCCTTGTCGGATTGGCAAGATGAATTAGCCGTGCCACATGCAAATCCTGCCAAAAGTATTCGTCCTTGGTGGAACCACCCTCTTCAAACCAGTCATACAAACAAGGGAGAAAGTCGAGCCTGCCTTTGTATTCTTTTCGAAAATGAAACCAGCCTGCGACATATCGAGGAATTCCCCTGCACGAGCGAAACAATCGTCTTGGGTCGAAGCCAAACTGCGCACTGAGTAACCAGTAAGATTTACGAATAAGCTCATTCATTCTGTTTCCGCTTTAACCATTCTAGACTGAGCATCAGCCCTATAAAATTAATCATCAGCCAGCCAAATGCCGCACCAATTGTACCTTGCCAGATAACAAGGGGCGGGATTAGCACTACAGAGAGTACCAACGCCAGCGCATTCACCTGAAACATTCGGTAGAATTTTTTATGAACTATCCAGTTTATATAGCCAACATTATAAAATGCGTTCATGCCTGTCCCCACAAGTAAGACGGCTAATAGCGGATAGACTGTTGAAGCCACATCGGGGTTTCTCAACCAGATACCCAACAACCATTGACCTGCTGCAATGAAAATCAGGGCAATTACTCCAGTCAGCAGTCCAATCAGCACAGCCAGCTTGATGCCGAGTTTGCGCAAAGCCGCAGGTTCTTCACGCAACTGTACCGCACGTGGCAACACTGCCTGAACCAAGGGATAGACCAGTTGCAGCATGCCAACCGCGACCGTGGCTGCAACCGTGTAATAACCGAACTGTTCAATGGTGGCCATCCGGCTGAGTACTATTTTATCCATCTGAACGGTTAAGGCGCCCAGCCAAACAGCTGCAGACATACCGGCGACCTGCCGCCAGACCGGGCGTAATTCTTTTATTTCCCATTTAAGCTGATTTTTTTTTACGTTCAGTGTGTTCCATGCCAACCTGCTCCGCAGTAAAGTTTCCAGCAGTGCTATCGAAGCCTGCCAAATCAGATAAGCAGACAACGTTGGCCAGACAAGAACGACTATTACTCCACCAACATGGCGTAACAGCGCACCGACCAACATAACACCGTTAAGAACCACCTGCGCTTGCGCACCCACAAGCAGACTACGATAAATTGATCCGGGAAACTGGGCTGCAAAGATAGCCGATGCGCCGTAAATAGCCACCCGCCCCGATACATCTGGCAATCCCCCCAAGTTCAGCCAATGCCTGGCAATCGTATCTGCCAGCAGCAGCGTGACACCTCCGGTGCAAAAGGCAAATATCCAATATATGCGTTCGAATCCGAACAGCAGCAATGCTGTGCTGCGCCGCCCCCCGTCCGCCAAATTCAGTCGTACCGAAAATTCGCGCACTAGCGCTTGGCTCATGCCTGCGTCCAGCAGGCCGAGTATTGCCTGGAGCATAGTTATGAAACCGATTAATCCAAACTGCTTCGGCCCAAGTGCCGCCAGATACCAAGGCAACGCAAGAATCGGTGCCAGCGCCACCACGCCCATTCCTACGTAGTTGGATAGGATGTTTTTTCTTAGCGTCATGGGATTCGTCCGACTATGGACAGCGGGCAATAAAATCGCCGTATGCTAACTTAATACCCTCTGCCAAGCTGACGACGGGCTTCCAACCAAAACCCCGAATTCTGGAAACATCCATCACTTTTCGCATGGTGCCATCCGGCTTGCTGGTGTCGAAGGTAAGGCTGCCTTTGAAACCGACTACTTCCGCTACAAGCTCAGCCAGTTCCTTGATGGTCAGGTCTTCACCACAACCGATATTGACCAATGGCGGCTGTTCATTGTTAAACAATCCCGCAAGTTTGTCCTCGGGTTGTTCCAGCAAATATAGACACGCATCGGCCATATCTTCGCTATAAAGAAATTCGCGTCTGGGCGTACCCGTACCCCATACCACCACTTCTTTATCACCATGCAGTTTCGCTTCATGCATCTTGCGAATCAACGCGGGCAGAACGTGAGAGTTGTTTAGGTCGTAGTTATCGTTAGGCCCATACAGGTTAGTAGGCATGGCGGCCATGAATTTGGTGCCGTACTGCCGATTGTACGACCAGCACATTTCGATCCCGGCAATCTTGGCCACCGCATATGGTCGGTTAGTCGGTTCGAGCGGGCCTGTCAGCAGACATTCTTCACTCATCGGTTGCGGGGCATTCTTAGGGTAGATGCAGCTCGAGCCCAAGAACAACAGGCGCTCGACATTGCTCTGCCATGCGCTATGAATAATGTTGGATTGGATAACGAGATTGTCGTGGATGAATTCTGCCGGGTAGGTATTGTTGGCATGGATTCCCCCTACTTTGGCAGCGGCAAGAATGACGTATTCTGGCTTCTCTTTGGCAAAAAATGCTTGCACAGCTGCCTGGTCGCGCAGTTCCAATTCATCATGGGTGCGCAAGATGAGATTGTGATAACCCTTGGCATTCAGGCTCCGCAAAAGGGCCGAGCCAACTAATCCGCGATGCCCGGCTACATATATCTTTGAGTCTTTATTCATTGCCTACTCATGACTATTAAACATTGCGTAGCCGTGCTTCTTCACCAGCTCATCACGTTCCGCACCTTTTAGGTCTTCGCGCACCATTTCGCTAACCAAGTCGTCGAAAGTGATCCTTGGCGACCAGCCTAGCTTGTTTTTTGCTTTGCTGGCATCGCCCAGCAAGGTTTCGACTTCAGTAGGACGGAAATATCGCGGATCGACCGCCACGATGCATTTACCGGAAGCGTCGTAGCCTTTTTCTTCAACGCCGTCACCCTTCCATGTGATGGACATACCAAGTTCCTTGGCTGCAGCGTTCACGAAATCGCGCACGCTGTATTGCACGCCTGTAGCAATCACAAAGTCTTCCGGTTTTTCCTGCTGCAGCATCAGCCACTGCATCTCAACGTAGTCTTTGGCATGGCCCCAGTCGCGCAACGAATTCAGGTTGCCCAGGTACAGGCAGTCCTGCAGGCCGAGTTTGATGCGCGCCAAGGCACGGGTTATCTTGCGCGTGACGAAGGTTTCGCCGCGTATAGGCGATTCATGATTGAACAGGATGCCGTTGCAGGCGTATATGCCGTAGGCTTCGCGGTAATTGACGGTGATCCAGTAGGCATAGAGCTTGGCTACCGCATACGGGCTGCGGGGATAGAACGGGGTCGTTTCTTTTTGCGGCGTCTCTTGCACCAGACCATACAGTTCGGAGGTGGAGGCTTGATAGAAACGCGTTTTCTTGGCCAGGCCGAGGATGCGAATTGCTTCCAGGATGCGCAATGAACCGAGTGCATCGGAATTGGCCGTATATTCCGGCTCCTCGAACGACACCGCGACGTGGCTTTGTGCAGCCAGGTTATATATTTCGTCAGGCTGCACTTTCTGGATGATGTGCGTCAGGCTGGACGAGTCGGTCATATCTCCGTGATGCAGGAAGAATGGCTTGCCCTTTTCGTGCAGGTCATGGAACAGGTGGTCGATGCGCGCTGTGTTGAAGAGCGAGCTGCGGCGCTTGATGCCGTGAACCTCATAACCCTTATTCAGCAGCAATTCAGAGAGGTAAGCCCCGTCTTGTCCTGTGACGCCAGTAATCAGTGCGACCTTTTTGGTTTTGCTCATATCACTTTCCTGTTTGAGCTGCTATCTGCCGTAGTTGTCTTCATAACGTTGAATATCGTCTTCGCCCAGATAATCGCCGACCTGTATTTCGACGATATGCAGCGGTTCCTTGCCAAGATTTTCCAGGCGGTGCTTCGTCCCTATCGGTATGTAGGTGCTTTGGTTCTTGTAAACGGTGATGACTTCTTCACCGTTGGTAACGGTTGCCGTTCCTGACACAACCACCCAGTGCTCGGATCGCTGGCGATGGCTTTGCAGACTCAGCCGCGCGCCCGGTGCAACCTCGATGCGTTTTAGCTTGAAACCTTGCGGGTCTTCTTCCAGCACGGTATAGCTGCCCCAAGGGCGGTTCACTTTGGTATGGTAGACATGCTCGGTCGCACCCTTTTCCTGCAGTGCGTCAACCACTTCGCGTACCCGCTGTGTCTGATCGCTCTTCGAGATCAACACCGCATCAGCGGTCTCGATCACGCACAGATCTTCCACACCGATGGCGGCCACCAGGCGTTTTTCGGCTCGAATCAGGCTGTTCTTGCAATCTACCGCGATGACATTGCCTTGCAGCGCATTACCGTTTTCGTCCTTGTTCGAGATCTCGTGTACCGCTTGCCAGCTGCCGACATCGTTCCAGCCGATGTCGCAGGGAATGAGGGAAACCTTGTCAGATTTTTCCAGTACGCCGTAATCGATGGAAATCGACGGCATCGCAGCGAAATGTTTTTCCAGGGACTTTTGGAAGGATGTGCCAGCATGGGTTTCGGCAAGTATGGCTTGCACGATCTGATAGACCGCGGGCAAGTACCGTTGTATCTCGGCAAGGATCACCGACGCACGCCAGACGAACATGCCGGAGTTCCAATAGTAACCGCCTTCTTTCAGGAATGCCTGGGCGGTAGTCAGGTTGGGTTTTTCAGTAAACCGTTCTACCTGATGCACCTGCGCATCATCGACTTGATGCGCCTTGATATAGCCGAAGCCGGTGTCGGGCCGGGTCGGCTGAATGCCAAAGGTTACCAGCTTGCCGCTTTGTGCAGCCTGGATAGCAGTGTCCAGATGCTTGCGGAAGCCCGCTTCGTCTTTGATGACGTGGTCGGCAGGCAACACCACCATGACCGGGTCTTTTCCTTCAGCCATGAGATATGCCGCCGCTATGGCGATAGCCGGTGCAGTGTTACGGCCGATGGGTTCGTAAAGCGATTGATAGGGCAGCAGCGCGTGGTATGCCTCACCCTTGGCCAGTGCTTCCTGGGTGACGATCAATACATTCTTTTCCCCTATCGTCGGCATCAGACGATTGATCGTTGTTTTCAACAATGAGAATTCCCCATCCAGCGCCAGAAATTGCTTGGGCAGGTTTTGCCTGGATAACGGCCACAAGCGGCTTCCGCTGCCGCCCGCAAGAATGATGGCATAAACCTGGTTATTCATGTGTATTCTCCAGCAAACCTTTTTGTTTGGCTTCACGCTTCAGTTCGGCGATTTCCGCACGCAAGCGCTCATATTCCTGGACTTTGACTTGCAGAAATTCCACTGTCATTCGCGCCTTTTGTTCAACACCGCTGGGCGTAAGCAGATAGGCATAAGCCAATTTGTTGTCGCTGTTACGGAAGTTGTTGATCTTGACGCTGCCTTTTGCGACAAGGGCATTGAGACAAAAATTGATTTTTCCAAGGCTGACGCCCAGCCTTTTCGCCAAGTCCCTTTGCGAAAGTCCGGGATTCTCTTCCAGGGTTTTGAGCAGACCGTAATGTGTGGTTTCGTCTAGCATAGGTAGTGCGTTCAGTCGGTGAACGGCGCGCATTACAGCAGTCCATATATATAGTGTCAAGTTATCTGTCGGCTGGTTTCGTTACAATAGCGGAGTCTTCCATACGTTTACCGCCCGTGACTGACACCATTAAACCCGATTTGCATATCGCCATCGTCCGTTTTTCTGCATTGGGCGATGTGGTCTTGGTGTCCGCTGCGGTGCGTGCATTACAGCATTGCCTGCCTGACGCAAGAATTACCTGGATCACCAGTCGGTTAACTTACGCTTTGTTAAAAGGTATGGAAGGCGTGACCTTTGAGGTATTTGATAAACCGCGCACTCTGGCAGATTACTTTGCTTTTTATGGGGCGTTCCGCGAACGCCGGTTCGATGTAGTTTTGGCGATGCAGGCCAATCTGCGCATCAATTTGCTCTATACGGCTTTGCACGCCCCGATCAAGATCGGTTTTGACCGTACTCGCGCCCGTGAAGGTCAATGGTTGTTCTGTAATCGCCACATTCCTTTCAATGATTCGCACCTTGAGGATAGTTTTTTGTCCTTTGTTGAAACATTGACCGGTAAACCAGCTTCGGCGATCTGGAATTTGCCGGTCGATTCAAGTGACCTTGAATGGGCGCGAGTACGGTTGACGAATTTGCCAAAGCCTTGGGTGGCGATCCATCCGCATTCAAGCAAAACTGAACGTAATTGGTTGCCGGAACGCTACGAGGAAATCGTGAAACAAGCTGTTGCCCGCTGGAAATGTGGCGTGGTCCTTTCCGGCGGAAGCTCCGCGGCGGAACTGGCATTGTGCGAACGACTCGCACAACTGGCTCCCGACCACACGATCAATCTTTGCGGCAAATCCACGCCAAAGCAGCTTGCTGCACTGCTAAGTCTTGCCGACGTACTGATCGCTCCGGATACGGGTTCGGTTCACATTGCCAGAGCGATGAACACGCCAGTCATCGGCCTTTACGCCGTTGCGTCGCCGAAATTGAGCGGACCGTATCGGCAACTGGAGTACTGTGTGGATCGTTATCCTCAAGCAGTCAATGTGTATCTTGGTAAGGACGCCGATCATCTCCCGTGGAACACAAGGGTGCATGACCCAAGGGCAATGTCCCTGATAGCGGTTGACGATGTCGTGTCACAACTGGAAAGAGTATTGGGTAGACACGCATGAAGAAGCTGATTGATTCGAAGTTTGCCTACACCGCTTTGCTCTGGCTTTTGCTGCCTTATGCGTTTTTTCATTTGTATTGGCGTTCGCGCAAGCAGCCGGAATATCTGGATCATATCGGCGAGCGCTTTGGACGTTATGCTGTGAGTTGCGACAAGCCTGTCATATGGCTGCACACAGTGTCGGTCGGTGAAACCCGCGCCGCGGTCACGCTGGTTCAGAGTTTGCGCAGTCGTTATCCCGATCACCAGATACTGCTCAGCCACACCACACCCACCGGACGTGCTGCCAGCGAGCAACTCTTTGGCGATGACGTGATTCGCGTATACCTGCCCTACGATTATCCATTTGCCGTTAGGCGCTTCCTGCAACATTTCCGTCCCCGCGTCGGTGCATTGCTGGAGACAGAGATATGGTTCAACCTTATCCATGCCTGCCATGCCGAGGCTATTCCTGTTTTGTTGCTCAATGCACGGCTTTCGGAAAAGTCTGCGCGCAGTTATGCGCGTTTTCCCAAACTCGCCCGCACGAGTTTGCATGAGTTGTACCTGATTTCGGCGCAGACCGAAGAGGATGCAACTCGTCTCGCCAGCCTGGCGAATAAAGCGGTACCGGTAATGGGCAATCTGAAATTCGACATCGCGCCCCCTGCCGAGATGCTGCAACTGGGCAAACACTTCCGTACCTTGTTCGGCGAACGCCCAGTCCTGCTTCTTGCCAGCACGCGCGAGGGTGAAGAAGAGTTGTTGCTGAATGCCTTGCAACATGAACAGATCGAACAACTGCTCATCGTGATCGTGCCGCGGCATCCGCAACGGTTCGATGAAGTCGCCAGTCTGGTTGAAAAGCATGGTTTGCACATGCAACGCCGCAGTTCAAATGAGGCCGTTTCAACGCACACTCAGGTGGTGCTGGGCGACAGCATGGGAGAGATGTTCGCTTACTACGCCTCTTGCGATCTCGCCTTCATCGGCGGCAGCCTGCTCCCTTTTGGCGGGCAAAACCTGATCGAAGCGTGTGCCGTCGGTACACCCCTGTTGATCGGACCGCACACTTACAACTTTGAGCAGGCTGCAGAACTTGCCGTTGCCAATGGCGCAGCGATGCGGATCTTCCATGCCGATGACCTCGTGAAACAGCTTGATATTCTGATGCACGACTCCAACCGGTTGAATAATATGGGTGAGGCCGGTAAGCGGTTCGTCAGTAACAATCGGGGGGCCACTAAACATGCAATGGCGCACATTGATTTAGCGCTCGATCATGCGCTGTATAACAAAATCGTTTCCATGAGGTAAAATCTTCTCCATGAAAAAAATCCTAGTTACCGGCGGTGCCGGATTCATTGGCTCTGCCGTCATTCGGCAGTTCATTAACGATACCGATTCCAGCGTTGTCAATGTCGACAAGCTGACCTATGCGGGCAATCTGCAATCACTGGCCACAGTGTCGGACAATCCACGCTACCGTTTCGAACAGGTGGATATTTGCGATGCTGCCGAAGTTGCGCGGGTGTTCCGCGAACATCAACCGGATGCCGTAATGCATTTGGCCGCTGAATCACATGTCGACCGTTCCATCAGCGGTCCGGCAGATTTCATTCAGACCAATATCGTCGGCACTTATATTCTGCTTGAATCTGCCCGCAACTACTGGAACGGCCTGGATACGCAGCGTAAAAAGGGTTTCAGATTCCACCATATTTCAACGGATGAGGTGTACGGCAGCCTGGGAGAGACCGGTTTCTTTACAGAAGAGACTGCCTACGAACCCAACTCCCCCTACTCCGCCAGCAAGGCATCCTCCGATCATCTGGTGCGTGCATGGCATCACACTTACGGTTTTCCGGTGGTGACTACCAATTGTTCCAACAACTACGGACCGTATCATTTTCCAGAGAAGCTTATCCCGCTCGTGATCTTGAATGCAGTCAATGGAAAGCCGCTGCCCATTTACGGCAAGGGTGACAACATCCGCGACTGGCTGTATGTGGACGACCATGCGCGGGCTTTGCGTCTGGTTCTTGAACGCGGCAAGTTGGGCGAGACCTACAACATCGGCGGCTGGAACGAAAAGACCAATCTGGAAGTGGTACAAGCCATCTGCAAAACTCTGGATGAACTGCACCCCCAAGGAGCGCCGCACAACAAACTCATCACCTATGTTGCCGACCGCCCCGGTCACGACAAACGTTATGCGATTGATGCCACCAAAATCTCGCAGGATCTTGGATGGAAACCCCGGGAGACTTTCGAGAGCGGACTGCGCAAGACCGTTGAATGGTATTTGCATAACACCGATTGGGTCAGCGGTGTGACCAGCGGCGAATACCAGAAGTGGGTACAGAAGAATTATGCAGACAGGAGTGTGGCATGAAAGGCATCATTCTCGCCGGTGGTTCCGGCACCAGGCTTTATCCGGTAACGCAAACGATTTCCAAACAGCTCCTGCCGGTCTACGACAAGCCGATGATCTATCATCCGCTCACGACGCTGATGCTTGCCGGGATACGCGATGTTCTGGTCATTTCTACGCCGCAGGATACTCCCCGTTTTGAACAGTTGCTGGGTGACGGCTCGCAGTGGGGCATGAGTATTTCTTACGCTGTGCAGCCATCTCCCGATGGCCTGGCCCAGGCTTTCATCATCGGCGAATCTTTCATCGGTAACGATGCCTGTTCGCTGGTGTTGGGCGACAATATTTTTTATGGTCATGCCTTTGATACCTTGCTGACTCCGGCAGCCAGTAAATCTGACGGCGGCACTGTATTTGCCTACCACGTGCTTGATCCGGAACGGTACGGCGTCGTCGATTTCGATGCTTCTGGCCGCGCGCTCAGTATCGAGGAAAAGCCCCTCAAGCCCAAATCGAATTACGCTGTGACGGGGTTATATTTTTATGACAACGATGTGGTGCAGATTGCTAAATCCATCAAGCCGTCTGCCCGCGGCGAACTTGAAATCACCACCGTGAACCAGATTTATCTGGAGCGCGGCAAGCTTGACGTCCAGGTGATGGGGCGCGGCTATGCATGGCTGGACACCGGCACGCACGAATCCCTGCTGGAAGCCTCCATGTTCATCCAGACGCTGGAAAAGCGCCAAGGCCTGAAGATTGCCTGCCCTGAAGAGATCGCCTATCGCAGGGGCTATATCGATACTGCCCAATTGCAAAAATTGATTGCTCCGCTCGCAAAGAATGGCTATGGGCAATATCTGCAGCGCCTGTTGCTTGAAGAGTCGCGCTGATGCAAGTCGTCCCTACCGCTATTCCCGATTTGCTCGTCATCGAACCCAAGGTTTTCGGCGATGACCGCGGTTTTTTCTATGAGAGCTTCAATCAGCGCCGTTTCACTGAATTGACCGGTGTGGCAGACGCCTTTGTTCAGGACAACCATTCCAAATCCGCCCGCAATGTATTGCGCGGCCTGCATTACCAGATACGCCAGCCACAAGGTAAGCTGGTGCGTGTCATTGCAGGCGAGGTTTTGGATATCGCTGTCGACATTCGTAAGAGTTCGCCCTCCTTCGGAAAATCGGTAGGCGTAACTCTGTCTGCCGAAAACAAGAAGATGCTGTGGATACCAAAGGGATTTGCCCATGGATTTGTGGTGTTAAGCGAATCTGCCGAGTTCTTGTATAAGACTACCGATTATTGGGCACCCGAGCATGAGCGCTGCATCGTCTGGAACGATGCCGATTTGGCTATCGACTGGCATTTGGCCGGGGCCAGCCCCTTGCTTTCCGCCAAGGACCAGGCCGGCAAACGCTTGCGCGAAGCAGAGACTTTTGCATGACAAAAATTCTGCTCACCGGTAAAAACGGGCAGCTTGGTTGGGAATTGCAACGTTCACTGGCTACTTTCGGTCAGGTCGTTGCAACGGATTCGAAGGAATTGGATCTGGCCGATCCTGATGCAATCAGGCGCACCATTCGTCGCATTGCTCCCGACATCATCATCAATCCCGCTGCCTATACCGCCGTCGATAAGGCTGAAAGCGATACCGAGCTGGCAATGGCTGTAAATGGCTTTGCGCCCGGAGTGCTTGCTGAAGAATCACTGCGTCTCGGCGCGTTACTGGTACATTACTCCACTGACTATGTATTCGACGGAAGCAAGGCTGCGCCTTATATCGAGGCCGATGCGCCCAACCCGCAAAGTGTCTATGGGCGAACAAAATTGGCTGGAGAACAGGCGATCCGTGCCTCCGGTTGCAAGCACCTCATACTGCGCACCAGCTGGGTGTATGGAGTACACGGCGGGAATTTTGTGAAGACGATATTGCGACTGGCGAAAGAGCGCAACGAGCTCCGCATCGTCGCCGATCAGTTCGGTGCGCCAACTTGGGCGAGGAATCTTGCGCAAGCCACGGCTTCGGCGCTGTCCTGCTGGCAGAGTAAAAATTGGGATGGTGATTTGAGCGGGCTTTATCATCTCACTGCGGCAGGGCGCACTAACTGGCATGAATATGCCGAAGAGATTGTTCGCTTGGCCCGCAAATGCGATCCTGCAATCGCAGCTAAACTACTCGATATCCGGCCCATCGCTACTCAGGAATATCCCGTCCTCGCAAAGCGGCCAGCCAATTCGGTCCTGTCCAACGGCAAGATTCACGCTGCCTTCGGGATCGTATTGCCGGAATGGCGCGACAGCCTTGCGGAGTGTGTGCGGGAGATATATGAGCCGACTGACATGGCAGCCCTGCGGCAATAGTCAGTTGACTAATTCTAGTGCAACGCCTGGTTGACCTTGCTCAAATCTTCTTCGCTTAACTCGCCAACTGCTGCTTTCAGATTTAGCTGACTGACCAGATAGTTGTATTCTGCCTGATACAGATCGCGGCGCGTCGAGAAGAGTTGCTGCTGGGCATTCAGGACATCCAGATTGGTGCGCACTCCGACATCGTGTCCCAGTTTGCTTGCATCCAGCAGACTTTCGCTCGACTTCAAGGCCTGCTGCAACGCCTGCACCTGTGCTATGCCGCTGACCACGCCCAGGTACGCCTGCCGGGTTTGCAGCTCGACAGCACGGCGGGTGTATTCCAGATCCTGCTTTGCGCGTTCGCGGTTGGCCTCAGCCTCGCGCCACTTAGACTGGATTGCGCCGCCTTGGAAGAGCGGCATATTCATTTGCACGCCCACTGTGGTTGCGGTGGTATCACTGCCGATGCCGTAGATACTGCCGTTTGCCGAGTTCTTTGAATAGTTCGCCACCAGATCTACCGTCGGCATATGCCCGCCCCGGTTGCGATCCACTTCCTTTTCGGCTATTTCCGCTGCCGCTTGCGCGCTGGCGATCTGGTAATTGTGTTGCTGGGCGCCCTCCACCCATTTGTCCAGATTGGCAGGCTGCGGCTGTTCCATCTGGAACGATTTGCCCAAGGGCGCCAACTCTTGGGGAGCCGCATTGATCAGCTGCTGCAGGGTACGCCTCTTCACTTCCAGGTCGCTTTGCGCTGCGATCTCTTGCGCAACGATCAGGTCATAGCGTGCCTGTGCCTCATGCGTATCCGTGATGGTGGCCGTGCCGACCTCGAAATTCCGTTTGGCCTGCTCAAGCTGTTCGGAAATGGCGGTCTTTTGCGCTGCAGCCAGCTGCACGGTGTCCTGCGCGATCAGCACGTCAAAATACGTCTGCGCCACACGCAGTATCAGGCTCTGTTCGGCAAGTTTGTATTGCGCCTCTGTCTGTAGCACCTGCAATTCGGATTCGGAATAAGACGCCCAGTTCTGTTCGCGAAACAAGGGCTGCACCAGCGTTACGCCGTAGCCGTGGTTGTTGAAGCGCTGATCACCGGAAGGGAATGGAAACAGTGCTGCCGAGGCGCCCGTGTATTGGGTATTGACGTTGTTGTACGTGCTGTTCGCGTTGAGATTGACGCTGGGCAACAATTGCGAGCGGCCTTGAGTCAGTTTCTCCTGCCCGGCTTGCCTTGTCGCGCGTGCCGACGCAAACACCGCATCCTGACTCTGCGCCTGATGATAGAAATCCAGCAGATCCGCCGCGCCAGCCATTGGACTCACGGCCATGGCCAGCGCAACGCTTAATGCAATTTTCGAGAATTTCATTGCCCGATCCAAATATTAGAATCTGCTAATATTACCTGCTGCGCCTGCACAATTCAAGTTGGCATGATTCTTTCCACCATGCCGGAAAGCGATCAGAACGAGAAACGTTGCGGTTGCGGAGCATTGGTCAGCAGCGCTACGCTGGTTTCAAACAGTACTGTTGTCTCGAAAACTCCGGGAGCCACACAGCTTACCAGCGTTGCATGCATCGCCGGCGCGTCGCCCACTATTGCAAACAGGCGTCCGCCTGTATTCAGCATCTGGTAGAACGATTCCGGCGGCAGCGGCACGGAACCCGTCAATACAATGGCATCGTACTTCTCGTTGCCCCAGCCCCTGGAGGCATCCCCGACTTCCAGCGTCACGTTATCGTAATGATGTGCGGCCAAGGTGCGTGCCGCACGGGCGCTCAGCTCCTGAACCAGCTCCACGCTGGTGACATGTTGAGCCATGCGCGACATCAGTGCGGTCAGGTAACCACTGCCCGTGCCTATTTCCAGTACGCGATCACTCGCTTTGAGTTTCAGCGCCTGCAATACCCGCGCCTCCACTTTGGGAAACCACATCTTCACACCATGCCCGAGCGGAATTTCCACATCCATAAAGGCCATCGACTGCTTATCAACCGGCACAAAATGTTCGCGTTTGACTTTCCTGAGCAGGTCGAGCACGTTCCCATCCAATACGTCCCAGGGACGTATCTGCTGTTCCACCATATTGAAGCGAGCGAGTTCCATATTGTTCATCTCCCTGTCCCCTTGCTGCGTAGTTATATGTCACGGCGCAGTATAGCAAGCACACCCCACCTGCTCAACGCTTTATAAACTTGCCTTTAGCTTGGCTTTCCAGTACCTTGCTGGCTCGCTAGGGGTCTTCATTTTGAAGTGAGAAACACCCTTTGAAC
The DNA here is from genome assembly GCF_902459525.1 of Sideroxydans sp. CL21. Classification (NCBI taxonomy): domain Bacteria; kingdom Pseudomonadati; phylum Pseudomonadota; class Betaproteobacteria; order Nitrosomonadales; family Gallionellaceae; genus Sideroxydans; species Sideroxydans sp. CL21. The sequence goes on along the minus strand of NZ_LR699166.1, from coordinate 51,566 downwards.
CTGTACGGGTAATGCCGTCGTAGGGAAGCATCCACAGATGCTTTCCAGTTAATCCGGAGCATCGCATGAACGCCAATCCCCAATTCTTAGCCACCACAGCCCATGTCGATGAGGCCGCGGTCAAACCGCTGCCGAATTCGCGCAAGATCTATGTCGAGGGCAGCAGACCCGATATCCGTGTGCCGATGCGCGAGATCACGCTGACCGATACCCACCTGAATAACGGCGTCGAGAAGAATCCGCCCATGCACGTCTATGACTGCTCCGGCCCCTACACTGACCCCGCCGTCAAGATCGACATCCGCTCCGGTCTGGCAGAAATGCGCGCGCCATGGATTATCGAGCGCAACGACACCGAGGCGCTGCCGCAACTCACTTCCGAATATGGCCAGCAGCGCCTGCACGACCCTGCTTTGTCCGACATGCGTTTCAACCTCACACATACGCCGCGCAAAGCCAAACCAGGCAAGAACGTGACGCAGATGCACTACGCTCGTCAGGGCATCATCACGCCGGAGATGGAATACATCGCCATCCGCGAGAACCAGAAGATCGATGGGCTTTCCGAGATGCTGCTGAAGCAACACCCGGGCGAAAACTTCGGCAAGGCCATGCCCAAGAAAATCACACCCGAGTTCGTGCGCGCCGAAGTCGCCGCCGGGCGCGCCGTGATCACCACCAACATCAACCATCCCGAAGTCGAGCCAATGATCATCGGCCGCAACTTCCTCGTGAAGATCAACGCCAACATCGGCAACTCCGCGCTCGGTTCGAGCATCCAGGAAGAAGTCGAAAAAATGACTTGGGCCATCCGCTGGGGCGGCGACACTGTGATGGACCTCTCCACCGGCAAGAACATCCACGAGACGCGCGAATGGATCATCCGCAACTCGCCCGTGCCCATCGGCACCGTGCCCATCTATCAGGCGCTGGAAAAGGTGAATGGCAAGGCCGAAGACCTGACCTGGGAGATATTCAAGGACACGCTGATCGAGCAGGCCGAACAGGGTGTGGACTATTTCACCATCCACGCCGGCGTGCTGCTGCGCTATATCCCGATGACCGCGAACCGCATGACTGGCATCGTCTCGCGCGGCGGCTCCATCATGGCGAAATGGTGCCTGGCGCACCACAAGGAAAACTTCCTCTACACGCATTTTGAAGACATCTGCGAGATCATGAAGGCCTACGACGTGACCTTCTCGCTCGGCGACGGCCTGCGCCCCGGCTCCATCTACGATGCCAACGACGAAGCGCAACTGGGCGAACTCAAGACGCTGGGCGAACTGACACAGATCGCCTGGAAGCACGACGTGCAGGTGATGATCGAAGGCCCCGGCCATGTGCCCATGCACATGATCAAGGAGAACATGGAACTACAGTTGAAGTGGTGCCACGAAGCGCCGTTCTACACGCTAGGCCCGCTCACGCAGGACATCGCGCCCGGCTACGACCACATCACCAGTGCCATCGGCGCGGCCATGATCGGTTGGTTCGGCACCGCCATGCTGTGCTACGTCACGCCCAAGGAACACCTCGGCCTACCCAACAAGGCCGACGTCAAGGAAGGCATCATCACCTACAAGATCGCCGCCCACGCCGCCGACCTCGCCAAGGGACACCCCGGTGCCCAGGTTCGCGACAACGCGATGAGCAAGGCACGTTTCGAATTCCGCTGGGAAGACCAGTTCAACCTCGGCCTCGACCCCGACCGCGCCCGCGAATACCACGATGAAACCCTGCCCAAGGAGTCCGCCAAGGTCGCCCATTTCTGCTCCATGTGCGGCCCGCACTTCTGCTCCATGAAGATCTCTCAGGACGTGCGTGACTTTGCGGCGAAGGAAGGGCTGTCCGAGCAGGCCGCGTTGGAAAAAGGCATGGAAGTGAAATCCATCGAATTCGTGAAGCAAGGCGCCGAGGTGTATCACAAGGCATGACACAGCGCTGTCGCGAGGATTGCGGAGCTTGCTGCATCGCGCCTTCCATCACCTCGCCCCTGCCCGGTATGCCACAAGGCAAACCCGCCGGAGTGCCGTGCATACAGTTGGATGACGAGTTGCGCTGCAAGGTATTCGGTTCGCCCCAGCGCCCGGCCTTTTGTGGGGGGCTACAGCCTTCCGACGAGATGTGCGGCACCTCGCGCGAGGAGGCCATGTTGTGGTTATCGCGGCTGGAACAGGCCACGCGGCCGGTATAATTGCGCCATGCAAGTTTCCGACTCCCTTGAGATCACTTCCGCCTCGCCTTGCATTGGCCATTGCACCACGGTGCTGGGCGACGAAGTCTGCCGCGGTTGCCTGCGTACTTTCGACGAGGTGACGCGCTGGCTGGAGATGAGCGAGGACGAGCGGTGCGCGGTCAATCGCCGCATCGCATTGTTGCAGCGTAAACAATCTGACTTGTGAGGCGGGTATAATTCGCGCCTTTCACGAAACTCCGCCACTCCATGGATACCCTATTACTGTTGAAAGCCGCCATTCTCGGCGTTGTCGAAGGCCTCACCGAATTCCTGCCCATCTCCAGCACCGGCCACCTGATCCTGGCCGGCGACCTGCTGAACTTCAACGACGAAAAGGGCAAGGTGTTCGAGATTGTGATCCAGTTTGCGGCAATCCTGGCAGTGTGCTGGGAATACCGGGCAAAGATCCTGACCGTGGTAAGCGGGCTGCCTAATGATCGGACCGCGCAGCGCTTCGCAACCAACCTCGTCATGGCGTTCCTGCCTGCGGCTGTATTGGGGGTGATGTTCGCCAGCAAGATTAAACAGTACTTGTTTGCGCCTGTGCCAGTTGCGCTGGCATTCATTATCGGTGGTGTAATCATCCTGTGGGCGGAAAAGCGCCAGCACCGGATTGCGTTTGAGACCGTGGACGATATGACTTGGCAGGAGGCGCTGAAGGTCGGCTGTGCGCAGACGCTGGCGCTGATTCCCGGTACGTCGCGCTCGGGTGCAACCATCATCGGTGGTTTGTTTTTCGGTTTGTCGCGCAAGGCGGCAACAGAGTTTTCGTTTTTCCTCGCTATCCCTACCCTGTTCGGCGCAACGGTCTACGAGGTGGTCAAATACCGCGATCTGTTCCACTCGGGCGATCTTGGCATGTTCGTGGTGGGCAGTATCTTTTCGTTCGTCAGCGCCTTCTTTTGCGTGCGCTGGCTGCTGCGCTATATCAGTCGGCACGACTTCACAGCATTCGCCTGGTATCGCATCGCCTTTGGCCTGATTGTGATTGCGACCCATTACAGCGGCATGGTGAACTGGTCGGCCTCGTAAAAAAGCCCGCTATGCGGGCTTTCTTTAATCTGTCGACCGGTTTACCGGTCAACTTTGCTCCCATGGCAGGCCGGAGACTCGCCATCCGTTAAGTACATTGCGCTGGTTGCTTGGACTTTTGTCTCCCTCAAAGCCTTCCAGGACGTTATAGCAATCGCCGTATCCGGCCTGAGTGGCGATCATGGCCGCGCCCTGTGAACGATGACCGCTTCGACAGATGAACATGACCAACGCTTCTTTGCTGACCTGCTGTTCCAGCGCTGCAAGGAAGTTCGGATTCTGTTTCATGCCGGGATAGGTCGCCCATTCGATCTCCACCGCACCGGGAACGCGCCCGACCCAATCGATCTCTGCACGACTGCGCACATCGACCAGCTTTGCTCCGGGAGCGGAACGCATCAACTCATATGCCTCTTCCGGTGTCAGGGCACCTGCGTACGGCAGGTTAAGGTCCTTCCCGCGTTGTTGGGCAGCATTTAAAATCTCGGTGATCTTTCCCATTTCGTTTACCCGTATTTATCCTTTAACATGCAAGTGCTATCCTGCACTGCACGGTTGCATACTATCCCAACAGCCATGAAAAATCACACAGCATCTCATTCCCACGACAAGTCCGCTGCTTTCGAGCCTGCCCATCCTGTTCGTTTTGCCGCCGCCCGTAAAAGCACCTGGATGAGCATCTTCATCAATCTGGGATTGACCATTACTCAAATGCTTGCCGGTTTCTTCGGCAAGTCGCAATCACTGATGGCCGACGGCCTGCATTCGCTTGCCGATCTGCTTTCCGATGTACTGGTATTGTTTGCCAACCGGCACGGCAACAAACACGCCGATGCGGAACACCCCTATGGGCATGCACGCATCGAGACTGCCGCTTCGTTGATTCTGGGCGCCAGCCTTGCGGCGCTGGGCATCGGCTTGCTGATTGCCGCGGGGATGCGCCTGCAACATCCGGAACAGGTTCAATCTGTGCATCCGGTGACTTTGTGGGTGGCCATTGTCGCGCTGGCGGCAAAGGAAGGCATGTTCCGATATATGCTCGCGATTGCTCAGCGCGTTCGTTCGCAGATGCTGGTTGCGAATGCTTGGCATGCCCGTTCCGATGCTGCTTCTTCGCTGGTTGTCATCATTGGCATCATCGGTAACCTGCTGGGCTATACCTTTCTCGATCTGGTTGCGGCAGCGGTGGTCGGTGTGATGATCGCTTATATGGGCATCCAGTTTGCACGGGATGCCCTGGCTGAATTGATCGATACAGGTTTGGACGAAGTTGAAGTTCGTGCAATCCGTAATACTTTGAAGGCAGTGCCCGGTGTGATTGGACTGCATGACCTGCGCACACGCAAGATGGCAGACAACGCCCTGGTAGATGCGCACATCATCGTCGAACCCAAAATCAGTGTTTCGGAAGGGCATTACATTGCCGAGGCTGCGCGTGCGGCTGTCCTGAAGAGCCACCATGTAATGGATGTGATGGTACATATCGACTCGGAGGATGACGTACAAGCCAAACCCAATGCCCATTTGCCGCAACGTCATCTGTTGCTGGCGCACCTTACCAACCGTTTAGGAGAATCGTTGCCACCCTCCACGCGTATCGTTCTGCATTATTTGGCTGGCAAAGTGGAAGCGGAACTTTTAATCGATACCCAGGCACCCCTCGATACGTTGCGCAATAAATGCCTCGCCATCACCGCAAACGACCCCTATTTCCGCAGCATCCACCTTTATCAATCCGGCGCACCATTCTAGTGCATAGCGGCTGGGATGCGCCCCATTCGTGGGCGCGAGTTGCATGCCCATCCCTCAGGCAAATATGGCACAATGTGCCTCTTGCAGTATTTTGCTAATGGCACGGTTTCTGCTGCTTTCTGTTCCGTCGTACCAACCTTTTTGTTTCAAAAGTATCGTTTAATTTTTCTTGGGAGATTCGAGTATGTCTAAAACAGCCGCCGACGTTCTGAAGCTAGTCAAAGAACAAGGCATCAAATTCGTGGATTTTCGTTTCACTGACACCCGTGGTAAGGAACAGCACGTTGGTGTGCCAATCAGCGCTTTCGGTATGGAAAAATTTGAAGAAGGCCACGCGTTTGATGGTTCTTCCATCGCCGGCTGGAAAGGCATTCAGGCTTCCGACATGCTGTTGATGCCGGATCCCGACTCTGTCTACGTTGATCCGTTTTTCGACGAACCCACCATCGTGCTGTCTTGCGACGTGATCGAACCATCGGACGGCAAGGGCTATGACCGTGACCCGCGCTCTATCGCCAAACGCGCAGAAGCGTACCTGAAGTCTTCCGGACTCGGCGATGCCGCTTACTTCGGCCCTGAACCCGAGTTCTTCATATTCGACTCCGTACAATGGAAAGTCGACATGTCCGGCTGTTCCGTCAAGATCAATTCCGAAGAAGCTGCATGGTCAAGCGGTCACGATTTTGATGGCGGCAACACCGGCCACCGTCCTACAGTCAAAGGCGGTTATTTCCCTGTCCCGCCTGTAGACAGCCTGAACGACATCCGCGCTGCCATGGTTATTGCGCTGGAAGAAATCGGCATCCCGGTCGAAGTTCATCACCACGAAGTGGCTACTGCCGGACAATGTGAAATTGGTACCATGTTCAGCACGCTGGTAAAACGTGCCGACTGGACGCAAACTTTGAAGTACGTTGTGCAAAACGTCGCGCACCAATACGGCAAGACAGCGACCTTCATGCCTAAGCCCATCGTCGGCGACAACGGTTCCGGCATGCATGTGCACCAATCGATCTGGAAAGACGGCAAGAACCTGTTTGCCGGCAATGGTTACGCCGGCCTGTCCGAGTTTGCGTTGTACTACATTGGCGGCATCATCAAACACGCCCGTGCACTGAACGCAATCACCAACCCCGGCACCAACTCCTACAAGCGCTTGGTTCCCGGTTTTGAAGCTCCGGTGAAGTTGGCCTACTCAGCACGTAACCGTTCTGCTTCGATCCGTATTCCTTACGTGCAAAGCGACAAGGCACGCCGTATCGAAACACGCTTCCCGGATCCGACTGCAAACCCATACCTGGCTTTCACCGCTCTGATGATGGCCGGCCTGGATGGCGTTCAGAACAAGATCCACCCCGGCGATCCGGCAGACAAGAACCTGTACGATTTGCCGCCGGAAGAGGACGCAAAGATCCCAACCGTGTGTTCCAGCCTCGAGCAAGCCCTGGAATACCTGGACAAGGATCGCGAGTTCCTGACCCGTGGCGGAGTTTTCTCCAATGACTTTATCGATGCCTACATCGATTTGAAGATGGAAGAAGTCACCCGCTTCCGCATGACGACTCACCCTGTCGAATTCGACATGTACTACAGCCTGTAAGTTTATGGTTGTGGTATAAAGAACGGGGCCTTCATGGCCCCGTTTCTTTTTATGGCAGTCTTCTCAGCGCGCGAACCTTAACCTATACTCTCTTCATCGCAACTCGGGTACAACCATGAAACTACGTCATCTGTTCGTTTTGTGTTGCTCGGCGACATTTGCTATTGGCGCCCATGCAGATATTTACAAGCGTGTGGATGAAGATGGTCATGTTACTTATTCGAGCGTTCCCATCAAGGGTGCAAAGAAACTCCACCTCGAACCACTGCCAACCATGGCCCCGCCGCCGAAACAGCGCAACAGTGAAGGTTCATCCGATTTCCGCGTAAATTCTGAAACGCAGAACCGTCGCGACAACACCCGCCGAAAAATACTGGAAGACGAATTGGCGACCGAAGAGAAGGCGCTTGAGGAGGCTCGCGCCAAACAGAAAGAAGGCCAGAACTTTCCCGAAATGTTCAAAGATGCGAACGGGCAGCCGACCCCCGATGTCGCCAAATATCAAGAGAAAGTGAATAACTTGCAGGAAGACGTAACCTCGCACGAGAAAAATATCGAAGCGCTTAAAACCGAACTTTCCCACCTCAATTAGCAAATTGCATGGCATGTTTTCTGCTTTGTAGTTAGTCATGTCAACCGCTAACCTTCCCTCGCTAGAACATCTCTCCACTGCAGTCATCCTGCTGGACGATCAGTCGCGTATCGCCTATATCAACCCTGCTGCCGAACATCTGTTCGGACTGAGCAACACCAACCTGATCGGTCATCCGCTGCAATATGCTTTTACATCCACCGAACAACTGTTCGGAACAATCCAGTACGCACTTGCCACCCACGCCAGCCACATCGAGCATGAACTTACACTCAGCACGCATGCTACCGGGAACAAACTGCACCTGAGCTGTACCGCCACTCCGCTGCAGCTCAGCCCTTACGCATTGTTGCTGGAATTTCACACTATCGACCGCCCGCTGAAATTGGCGCGCGAAGAACAGATGCTGGATCAGACCCAGGCCAACCGGCTGTTGTTGCGCAATCTGGCGCACGAGATCAAGAACCCGCTGGGAGGTATACGCGGCGCGGCGCAGCTACTGGAACAGGAACTGGAAAAGCCAGCCTTGCGCGAATATACCCAGGTGGTCATCCAGGAAGCCGATCGTTTGCGTTCCCTGATGGAAAAATTGCTCACTCCGCAACACGCGCCCCATTTTAGTGCGCTCAATATCCATGAAGTTCTGGAACGCGTACGCAGTGTAGTGCTGGCCGAATTGCCCGAAGGGCTGCTTATCCAGCGCGATTATGACCTGAGCCTGCCGGAACTGCATGGTGACAAGGAACAACTCATTCAGGTTGTACTCAACATCGTGCGTAACGCGGCACAGGCCATGCATGGAAAAGGGCAGATCCTGTTGCGCACACGTATCACCCGCCAAGTCACCCTGATGAAGAAACTGCATCGCCTCGCTGTGATGGTGCAGATCATCGATAACGGCCCCGGCATCCCCACTCATTTGCGCGACAAGATATTCTACCCGCTGGTATCAGGCCGCGCCGACGGCCACGGGCTTGGCCTTACCCTGGCCCAGGATTTTGTCAGCCAGCACCAGGGCAGTATTGAATTTGAAAGCGAACCCGGACGTACCTGCTTCACCGTGATACTGCCGCTCACACATTTAGGGAAACAAACATGACCAAACCTGTCTGGATCATCGACGACGACCGCTCAATCCGCTGGGTGCTGGAAAAGGCGCTTGCGCGCGAAGAGATCGAATACAAGAGTTTTGCTTCCGCCGACGAGGCACTGGCAGAACTTCCCGGCAACCTGCCGCAGATGGTGATCAGCGACATCCGCATGCCCGGCAGCTCGGGACTGGAATTGCTGCAGAAACTTCGCAACGATTTTCCGAATTTGCCCGTCATCATCATGACCGCCTATTCCGACCTGGAAAGTGCGGTGTCGGCTTTTCAGGGCGGCGCATTCGAATATCTGCCCAAACCTTTCGATGTGAATCACGCGGTCGAGCTGATACGGCGCGCATTGGAGCAAAGCCTGCGCAAGAGCACCCAATCGGACGACGCACAGGCTGCTCCGGACATCCTCGGCCATGCCCCCGCCATGCAGGAAGTGTTTCGTGCCATTGGGCGCCTGGCCCAATCCAATGCCACCGTGCTCATCAACGGCGAATCGGGCACCGGCAAGGAACTGGTCGCACAAGCTTTGCACCGCCACAGCCCGCGCGCGGACAAACCTTTCGTCGCGATCAATACCGCCGCCATTCCCAAGGACCTGCTGGAATCCGAACTGTTCGGGCACGAGCGCGGCGCATTCACCGGTGCAACCACCACGCGGCACGGACGTTTCGAACAGGCCGAAGGCGGCACGCTGTTTCTCGATGAGATCGGCGATATGCCGGCCGAGCTGCAAACCCGCTTGTTACGTGTTTTGTCGGACGGGAATTTTTATCGCGTCGGTGGACATCAGCCGATCAAGGCCAACGTGCGCATCATCGCCGCCACGCACCAGAATCTGGACGAGCGCGTGAAGCAGGGCCTGTTCCGCGAGGACTTATTCCATCGCCTGAATGTCATCCGCCTGCGCCTTCCCCCTCTGCGCGAACGGCGCGAGGACATCCCCTTGCTGGCAAAATATTTCCTGCAGAAGAGTGCGAAAGAACTGGGTGTGGAACAAAAGACCCTGAGCGAAGCCGCGCTGAACTACCTCGCTGCCCAGGATATCCCGGGCAATGTGCGCCAGCTGGAAAACCTGTGTCACTGGCTCACCGTCATGACACCCACTCGTACGGTGGAAATCGCCGACCTTCCCGCGGAATGGCGTGACACGCACGCCAGCACCACGCTCAATCAGGACTGGCGCACTGCGCTTGCACAGCAAGTTGCGCTGGCCCTGCAACGCAACGAGCCCAATATCCTTGATAACCTCACCAAGCAATTCGAAAGCACGCTCATTACCCAGGCTTTGCAACATACCGGCGGGCGCCGTATCGACGCGTCGACATTGCTCGGCATGGGGCGCAATACATTGACGCGCAAGATTCAGGAATTGGGACTGGACAGCGCAAACGAATAGAACAACGATTTAGCCGTTATTGCCACACTCCGATGATCGGCTGGACATGGGCACTTTCATTCAGGCTTGGCAGGCTGTACATCTCTGAAATCGTGCGCAGGATGTTGTAGTGGTTGATGCGCTGAGCGTTGCTGCCGCGCCTGACCATGGGACCGATCATGATGGTTACGATATGGTTGTTGGCAGTGCCGTCGTCTTCGTCCCAAGTCAGGATCATCAGGCTGTTGTGCGCCATCGCCCATTGCAGATAGGGTTCGATGTGTTGTTTCAGCCAGTCGTCGCCCTGCGCGATGCTGCCATCGTGCATGTCGTTGCGCTGATCCGGAATCACCAGCGAAACCGTAGCAAGATTCTCGAAATGTTGTGGAAACGCGCTGTAGGGCTGATTGAGATGCTTCAGCTCTTTCCAGTTGGCAAGCGGATTGTGTTTTCGCATGTACGCACCGTACATGCAACCTTCGTAACCGGTTTCCGGCATCGACTCCGCATAACTGGCAAAGCTGGATCCTTTAGCCTGCAACGCAGCGGCCAAATTGTCGCCGCCGAGTTCAAGCGGGCAGACATCGCTGGCAATATCGCGGGTCGAACCGGTGAACAAGGCCAGGTAATTAGGCTGACTCGGGTGCGTCACACCGTAGGACTGCGTGAACAACATCCCGCGCTGGGCCAGCGCGTTGATATAGGGCGCTTCCCGGTTGCCGATGATCTGCGTAAACGATTTATTTTCTTCGATCACAATGACGATGTGATCCGGGCGCGGCAGCTCTCCTGCTATGACAGGATGCGCAAGCAACAGCAGCGACAGCAGCCAGTAATTTTTCACGCGACTTCCGCTACCACAGGTGTGTGATCGGACGGACGTTCCAATTTTCGCGGTGCCTTGTCGATATGACATCCCTTGCACTGCAGACCTGAGCTGACAAGGATATGGTCGATGCGCAGTCCCATGTTGCGACGAAACGCCATCATGCGGTAATCCCACCATGAATAGCTTTTTTCTTCCTGCTCGAACATGCGGAAAGTATCGACAAGGCCCAATTGCAGCATGCCCTGGAACGCCGCACGTTCCGGTTCGCTGACCAGCACATTGCCTTTCCAGGCGACCGGATCGTACACATCGCGGTCTTCCGGCGCGATATTGTAGTCGCCCAGCAAGGCGAGTTTGGGGTACCTGACTAATTCGACTTTCAGCCAGGCTGTCAGCGCACCCAGCCATTTGAGCTTGTATTGGTACTTGTCGGAGCCGACCTCCTGGCCGTTTGGGATATACACGCACACCACGCGTATGCCACCGACGGTCGCTGCAATAACGCGCTTCTGCTCATCCTCGAAATCCGGAATGCCATACTGCACATCGCTGATCTGTTCGCGGCTCAAAATCGCCACACCGTTATAGGTCTTCTGCCCGCTGAAAACGCTGTGATAGCCTGCTTCCTGCAACTCGGCATGCGGGAAATCCGCATCCTGTTGCTTGGTCTCCTGCAAGCAGACTACGTCGACCGGATTCACCGCCAGCCATTCCAGCAGGTGCGGCAAACGCACCTTGAGCGAGTTGACGTTCCAGGTTGCCAGTTTCATTGCGCAGGTTGAACTGCCGACGCGGCAGGACGAGGACGGTAGGTCGGTGGCGCGCTTTTGGGATAACCCGCAATATCCAGTTCATTGTTCCATTGTTCGGCAAGAAAGCCTTTAAGCCAGGTCTTGCCTATGGTCGCTGCGGGCAACAGGCTGTTTCCGGATGCGAGGTGGAACGCGTCAATGTCCTCCTTCTTTACCAGGCTCTTTTCCGTAAACGGGATGCCGCGCTTGTTCAGCAGATCGCGCGCTTCTGCGCAAATCGAGCCGCAATCGGGGAAGGAATATAGCGTGACCGGGAAATTCTGCATGGCGATCCTTGTCTCATAAGGCAGGCTTTCATCGGGTACCGGTTCACTGTCCAGCTTCAGCTTTTCCACATCCTCCGAGCCCATTAACGGACTGTCGCTGTAATGCACTTTCCCATCCTTGTCGATCGACCGGTAAAGGTCAGCGGCCTGGACGTTCGCCAACATCGCGAGACAGATCAATAGAAATGCATTTCTCATCATCCCCTCCTTGACTTAAGCACTTGCCAGGCCATTATGCCGCAACAGCGCGTCAATCCTGGGTTCGCGTCCGCGGAATGCGATGAATGAGTCCATCGCGTCGCGGCTGCCGCCCACCGCCAGTATCTGTTCGCGGAAGTGACTGCCTGTAGCCGCATCCAGTACTCCGTTCTCTTCAAACAGGCTGTATGCATCTGCCGACAATACTTCCGCCCACTTGTAACTGTAATAGCCCGCCGCATAACCACCGGAAAATATATGTGCAAAGCTATTCTGGAAGCGGTTGAATGGGGGCGGTATGAGTACGGCGACCTCCTTCCGTATTTCATCCAGTAACTGCTGCACAGTCTGCTTCCCATTCGCATCGTAGTCGCTGTGCATGCGCAGATCGAACAGCGAGAACTCTATCTGGCGCAGCATCTGCAGACCACTCTGGAAATTCTTCGCAGCGATCATCTTGTCGAACAAGTCCCTCGGCAATTTTTCTTTCGTTTCGCCGTGCCGGGTCATGCCTTGCAGCACATCCCACTCCCAGCAGAAATTCTCCATGAACTGGCTGGGCAGTTCGACCGCATCCCACTCCACACCGTTGATACCGGACACGCCCAGTTCTTCCACTTGCGTCAGCAAATGGTGCAGACCGTGACCGAACTCATGGAACAGGGTGATGACTTCGTCGTGTGTGAACAGCGCAGGCTTGCCCCCGAGCGGCGAAGCAAAGTTGCAATTGAGGTAGGCCACCGGAGTCTGGATGCCCCTGGCGGTGCGTCGCCTTGTGATGGCATCGTCCATCCACGCGCCGCCGCGTTTGCTGGCACGCGCATACAAGTCGAGATAGAACTGGCCGACCAGTTTGCCTTGGTTGTCACAGATATCGAAGAAACGCACGGTCTCGTGCCATGTTGGTGCCGTAGATGGTTTGATGTCGAGCCCGAACAAGGTCTCCACCAGGCCGAAGAGCCCTGTCAGCACGGCGTCCTCGGGGAAGTACTGTTTCACTTCCTGTTCGGAAAACGCATAGCGCAGCTGGCGCAATTTCTCGCTCGCGTAACCGACATCCCAGGCCTGCAATTCTTCCAGTCCGAGCCGGGCTGCGGCGAATTCACGCAATTCTTTCAGGTCATTTTGCGCAAACGGCTTCGCGCGTTGTGCCAATTCGAGCAGGAACTCGGACACTTGAGCCGACGTATCGGCCATCTTGCTTGCCAGTGAAAACTCCGCGTAGTTGTCGAAACCCAGCATCTGCGCCAACTCCGCACGCAGCTTCAATATCTGCGACATCAGCGGCGTGTTGTCCCAACCTAAATTGCTTCCCTCCGACAATTGCTCGCTGGCACGCGTGGTATATGCACGGTACAAGCGTTCACGCAAAGAACGGTTGTCGGCATACTGCATCACCGGGCCGTAGGAAGGCGCTTTCAGCGTGAACAACCAGCCGCTCTTGCCGGCCTCTTGCGCGGCTTCAGCGGCCACCCGGCATTCGTCTGCCGGAATGCCCGAGATTTCTTTTTCGTCGGCGATCACGCAGGTGTATGCATTGGTCGCATCCAGCAGGTTGTCGGAGAATTTCGAGGTCAACTCGGAAAGTTCTTCCTGTATCGCCATGAAGCGTGCCTTCTTCTCTTCCGGCAGCTCCGCTCCTCCCAGGCGGAAATCGCGCAGTTCGTTCTCGATGACTTTCCGCTGCTCCGCGTTCAATGCCGCGTAGGCGTCGCCGTTGCGGATGGCTTTATATTTTTGATAGAGGGCAAGATTCTGCGACAGCTCGGCATAATACTGGGTGACCTTGGGCAGGTTCGCGTTGTAAACCTCGCGCAATTCCGGGCCGTTCATCACCATGTTGAGATGCCCGACCTGCCCCCAGGCGCGGGACAAATGCTCGTTGGCATCCTCGAACGGCTGTATGAAATTCTCCCAAGTTGGCTGAGTACCATCAGCCAGCAATTTTGCTGTCAGCGCGCGGTTACGCGTCAGCAGTTCATCGACAGCGGGAGTGACATGTTCGGGTTTGATCTCCGCAAAACGCGGCAGACCGGAGATATCAAGCAATGGATTCATTAATGACGACCTAGATTGAATATGCAAGGTGACCTTCGACAATACTGTGTCGCACGCGGCCTTGCATGGTGTAACCGTTGAACGGCGTGTTCTTGCCCTGGCTCTTCAGTGCAGATGGTTCTACCTTCCACGCGGCCGCGGGATCGAATATGCACACGTCTGCATGCGCCCCGACCGAAAGATGTCCCACTTTTACGCCGAGCAATTGTGCCGGATTGGTGGTGACGCGCGCCAGCGCATCGGACAACGATACCTTGTCTTCTTCTGCCCACTTCAGTACCAGCGGCAGCAACAACTCCATGCCGGTTGCCCCCGCCTCTGCTTCGGCGAAGGGCAATAGTTTGGCATCTTCATCCACCGGCGAGTGGTTTGAGCAAATAGCGTCTATCGTTCCGTCGAGCAGGCCTTGGCGCAAAGCTGCCTTGTCGCGCAGGCTGCGCAGCGGCGGCATCAGATGGCAGTTGGAGTCGAAGAAACCGATATCCATTTCCGTCAGGTGCACGTGATTCATGGATACATCGCATGTCACCGCCAGTCCCTGGCTTTTGGCGACCCGGACCATCTCCACGCCCTCGGCACTTGAGATGCGGCAGACATGAAGCTTGACGCCGGTTTCCCGCGCCAATTGCAGCATGGTTGAAAGTGCAATGGTTTCGGCCACCACCGGGATCGCGGGCAAACCAAAACGCGTTGCCACTTCACCGTCGTGCGCCACGCCGTCTTTGGCGAGGAAGGCATCTTGCGGACGCAGCCACACGCGGTACCCGAAAGTTGCCGCGTATTGCATGGCACGCATCAGCACGCGCGTATCGGTGAGCAGCGCATCGGCCTGGCTGAAAGCCTTGCATCCCGCTTCCGTCAACTCGATCATCTCGGTCAGTTCTTCGCCTTTCAAACCGTACGTCAGCGCACCGACCGGAAACACGCGCGCCTGATTGAGAGAACGGGCGCGATGTTTCAGCATCTCCACTAAGCCCGGCTCGTCCAGCGGCGGGTCGGTATCAGGCGGGCAGGCCAGCGAGGTCACGCCACCCGCCATCGCCGCATCCATCTCCGATTCCAGGGTGGCTTTGTATTCGTAGCCGGGTTCACGCAAACGTGCGGCGACATCCACCAGACCGGGGATTACGATCAAGCCGTCGGCATCAATTACCTGACCAGCGACAAATCCTTGCGGAGCCTTGCCGATCGCGGCGACATGTTTGTCGGCGATGAACACGTCCAGCTGTGCGTCGATCTGGTTTCTGGGGTCAATCAGGCGACCGTTTTTGATATGAATGTTCATTTGGCCCCCGCCAGAGTACTCATGACTGCCATGCGTACCGCGATCCCGAACGTGACTTGCGGCAGGATGACGGACTGCGTACCGTCCGCCACGCTGGAGTCGATCTCCACGCCGCGATTCATGGGTCCAGGGTGCATCACGATTGCATCGCTCCTGGCCTCTGCCAGTCGCTCCTGAGTCAGTCCGTAATATTTGAAATATTCCTGTGCCGAGGGCAGCAACGCTCCCTGCATGCGCTCGTTCTGCAGGCGCAACATCATCACCACATCGACGTCTTTGAGGCCTTGCTTCATGTTGTGATAAACCTGCACGCCGAGCTTTTCGACATGCGTAGGCAGCAGCGTCTTCGGCGCTACCACGCGCACTTCGGGTACGCCCAAGGTTGTGAGTGCGTGGATCTGCGAACGCGCCACGCGCGAGTGCAACACGTCGCCGACAATAGCGACACGCAGGTTGTGGAATTCTTTTTTGTAGTGGCGGATGGTAAACATGTCGAGCAACGCTTGCGTGGGGTGCGCATGACGCCCGTCGCCGGCATTGATGACGTGGATTTCCGGCGCGACATGCTGGGCGATGAGGTGTACCGCTCCGCTGGATGAATGCCGCACCACGAACATGTCTGCATGCATCGCGCACAGGTTATCCACCGTATCCAGCAGGGTCTCCCCCTTGCTGGTACTGGACGAACCGATGTTGAGATTCACTACATCGGCGGACAAACGCTTGGCAGCAATCTCGAAGGTGGTGCGCGTTCGCGTGCTGTTCTCAAAGAAGATGTTGAACACCGATTTGCCGTGCAACAACGGGATTTTTTTGATTTCGCGACCCTCGGCGACATTCACGAAATCGGTTGCCCGATCCAGAAGATAGCGGAGGATGCTCGCCGGCAGGCCGTCGGTGGTCAGCAGGTGCTGCAGCTCGCCGTTCTTGTTTAACTGAGGGTTTTTCATGCGTAGATTCCTGCGCCGGGTTCTTCGAAATATGCCTGCAGTATCTGTTGCGCGGCATACTGGTCGATGAGGGGTTTCTGTTTTCTGCCGTGTATTCCCGCTTCATCCAGCACTGAACTCGCGGCAGCGGAAGTATAGCGCTCATCAACCAATAAAGTAGGCAAATTGAAGCGTCCTTTCAGACGGTTGGCGAAGCGGCGGCACAATGCGGTCATTTCGTGCGGCGTTCCGTCGTCGTTGCGCGGCAGGCCAACCACCAGCGCTGCCGGTTGCCATTCCTCCAGGAGCCTGGCAATGACGGCAAAGCGCACATCATTTTTCTCGTCATTGATAGTGGTGAGCGGTTGAGCCGTGTGCGATACGGTATTTCCCACCGCGATACCGATGCGCTTTGTGCCGAAATCGAATGCGAGCAACGTGCCGGATAAAATCGGAGATTGTGGATTGTGGATTGGGGAACTGGCAGTGGCACTATGTGTTGGTGTTATTGCTGGTTTCTCAATTTCCTGCGCCTTGCTCAATCCTGAATTCTCAATCCTGATTCCAGCCTTGTCAGGCATGTCCGGCCTCGTCGGAAAGGGACGCGAAATCGATGCCGAGCAATGCCATCGCCGCCGGCAGTCTTTCTTCGGCAGGCAGTTCGAACAGGATATGCTCGGACGCAAGGACGCTAAGCCAGGCGTTGTCCGCAAGTTCCTGCTCCAGCTGGCCTTCGGACCACCCGGCATAACCCAGCGTCACCAGCAGATGCTGCGGGCCCTGTCCTTCGCCAACCGCCTGAAGTATGTCCCTGGAGGTTGTCAGGCCGATCTTGTCGTTGACTTGCAGGGTCGATTGCCACGGCCCGCCCGTATCGTGCAGAACGAATCCCCTGTCGGTCTGCACCGGCCCGCCGAAATGCACCAGTACATCTTCAAGCTCGACCGGTTTCAATGGCATATTTATCTGGGCAAACAATTCGCTCAAGGTCAGGCTGATCGGGCGGTTCACCACGATACCCATCGCACCCTGCTCGTTGTGTTCGCACACATAGGTAAGGGACTTGGCAAAAAAGGGATCTGTCATCGCCGGCATGGCGATCAGAAAGTGATTGGTGAGGTTCAGCTCGGACATGGGTGCATTGTAATCTGCCTGCGCCCTAATCTCAATTTGGCTTCGGTCCGGCAGCAACGAAGCGGGCGATGTTTGCCAGCAATTCTTCTTCCTGATAGGGTTTGCCCATATATTCGTTCACGCCCAGCTCCATTGCATAGCGATGGTGCTTGTCGGCAGTGCGCGAGGTGATCATGATGATCGGCAAGTCCTGGGTACGGACATCCTGGCGCAAGCGCTTGGTCAGTTCGAATCCGTCCATACGCGGCATCTCCACATCCAGCAGCATCACATCCGGCAACACATCGATGAGCTGTTCCAGCGCATCGACGCCATCTTTGGCCGTAATGACCTGGTAACCCGAACGCGCCAGCAAGCGGCTTGTGATCTTGCGTACTGTGAGCGAATCATCCACGACCATGATTGTCGGCAAACTGCGTACTGCCGGCTTGGCCGCTTTGGCGATCTTGCGCGTCACGACGATGCGCTGAGTGAAAGCAATCGGGTTGAGGATAAGGATGACCGTACCGCTACCGGACACCGTTGCTCCCGCTATCCCGGGCAAACGGGCCAATTGCGGACCAATGTTCTTTACCACCGCTTCCTGATTGCCGAGCAGTTCGTCGACATGGACTGCGATGCGGTTTTCGCCGGAACGCAGCAGCAGAACCGGATTGTGCGGCTGATTTACGATCTCCGCCTCGTCGTCGCCCAACAGGCGCGCCAGGAAGTACAGAGGATAGCGGGCACCTTGCCAATCTATGTATTGCTGTTTATATGAAGCTTCCAACGCGGCCGGTTTGAGTTGCTGTACGTTCTCGACCATGTTCGAAGGCAGGGCGTAAATGGACTGCCCGACGCGCACCATCAAGGTTTGAGTCACTGCCAGCGTCAACGGCAAATGGATGGTAAATTGCACGCCATGCCCGGGGACGGATGCGACATCGACTCGTCCGCCCAGCGCGGTAATCTCGCTGCGCACTACATCCAGACCCACTCCGCGACCGGAGATTTCGGTCACTTCCTCTGCGGTTGAAAGCCCCGGCGTGAAGATCAGTTGCATCGCCTGTTCATCGCTGATTTCCTCGTTTTCCTGCAACACGCCCGTCTCTACTGCTTTTTGGCGCACACGCGCGATATCCAAACCTGCGCCGTCATCGCTGAAATCAAACACGACTTCGTTGCTTTCCTGACGCAGGGACAGGCGAATCTCGCCTATCGGCTCTTTGTTTGCTTTTACACGCTGCTCCGATGTTTCCAGGCCGTGCGCAACGGCATTGCGCAGCAAATGTTCGAACGGGGCAGTCATCTTTTCGAGCACACTGCGATCCAGCTCGACCTCTGTGCCGGATAGTTCGAGGTTGGCGCGCTTGCCCAGTTCTTTGCCGGTCTGGCGCACGATGCGATAGAGACGTTCGCTGATGCTGGCAAAAGGCACCATGCGAATTGCCATCAGGCCTTGTTGGAGGTCGCGGTTGAGATGAGCCTGCGCACTGAGTGCCGCTTCGGTCTCCGCCAGGTTCTTCAGCAGCGACTGTTGCACTGTCTGAACGTCGTGCACGCTTTCGTTCATGAAGCGCGTCACTTCCTGGAATCGGGTAAAGCGGTCGAATTCGAGCGGATCGAATTTTTCCGCGCTTTCGCCGCTGACCGATATGCGTGCCTGCATCTGCCCTTCGGCATGGATCTCGATTTCGCGCAGTTGTTTGCGCAGCCGGTTCACACTGTCGGTCAGGTCCAGCACGCTGTTCTTGAATTCCCGCAACTCCAGCTCGGCACGCGAACGCGCCACGCTGATCTCGCCCGCTTCATTCACCAGCCTGTCTACCGTATCGGATCGTACGCGCAGTAAGGCCGCCTGCATGGCGCGCTCGGCGCCGACCTCCAATGCCTGGGCCGGTACAATCTGGGTAACTTCGAATTGTTGCTGCTTTGCTTTCTCGGCAGACTGTTGTGTAACGCCAGCTTCTACAGCCGCTTGCGGAGTTTGCAGTTGTTCGATGGCGTTACCGATACGGTCCAGATAGTTATCCAGTTCACCCCATAGGTCAGCGTCATAGCCACCTTCGGCCATCGTTCTTTCCACACGGTCTTCTACTCGGTGTGTCAGCTCGCCCAGACGCATCGCACCGGCCATGCGGGCGCTGCCTTTGAGCGTATGCAAGCTGCGTTGCAGGTTGCGGCCCAATTGTGCGTCGTTCGGCTGCTCGCGCCATGCGCGCAAAGTGCTGCCTATCTGCGGATACAATTCGTGGGCTTCTTCCAGGAAGATAGGCAATAACTGCTCGTCCACCTCGTCGTGTACGCCGCGTTCGACATGAGCAGACGATTGCTCCACTTCCTTCGTTACTGCAAGCCTCTCATTTGCGGTTTCCGGAACCGGCGCGATTTCCGGCTGTGTTTCAGGCTGCAATTCGATGGCCGGTCCGGTCTGGAGTCGATATTCAGAAGTAACTGTCTCCACTTCGGGTTCGGGCATTTCCCATGTCTGCAGTTCTTCGGTAGTCTTCGACGGAGCTTCCGCCGTGAACCCAAAGTCCGACACGGCTTCGGGCGTCGTTTCAGCTTCCGTGATATTTTCAGCTGCTGCAGTTAAGAGTTGAATTTCCGGTTCTGGAAGAGCCTCCTGTTCCTGTGCGTCTGATTCTTTCTCCGCAATTTCCTTGTTCGCCAGCAGTTGGGCAATCAGTTCCGGTTCCGGTGCGGGTTCCAGACGGTGTTCACGCACCATGACACACATTTCGTCCAGTTTTTGCACCACCTGATCGATCAGCATCATCTGCTGCTCGTTCACTATATTCGGCTTGTCGATACGTTCTTCCAGCCACTGTTCCAACGCGTATGCAAGTTCGGCGACCTGCGGGAAACCCATGGTGCGATTCACGCCTGCCAATGTATGGGCTGCGCGCATGAACTCATAGGTGACGATATGCGATGCAGTCTCATGCAGTAGCGCAAGCTGCTCGTACAGCGCATGCACGTGACCGGCCGCTTCATCGGTGGCGATATTGAACAATGCCAGAGACAGACTGACCGATCCGATCTCGACGGGACCTTCCTCTGTATTTTGGATTGTTTCGTTCTGCGCTTCCGCTGTCGGCTGTTCGAGCCTAGACTGCGGTAAAGGCTTGCCGTTTTCAATGCAGTCGGCCACATTGAGCAAATACGAGGTGTCGATGATGGCACTCGTGCTGCCGCTGCTCAACATGTCCACCCAGTGCTGAAACAAAACCTCGGCATCGCCGATCATGTCAAGCAACGCAGGCGTGGCAGGTTTGTTCTCCTGCAGCCATTTGTTCATCGCACGTTCCACCGCCCAGGCGACTTCGCCCAGTTCGGTGAGCCCGACCATGCGGCCGCTGCCTTTGAGCGTATGGAACCCGCGGCGCATGGTCACCAGCGGTTCTCGGCTGTCCATATGCAAACGGCTGATCTCCAGATTGTTGCGCAAGGTCTCCATGACTTCGCGCGCTTCTTCCAGGAAAACCTCCAGCAACTCTTCGTCTTCGCCGCCCGTCCGAATCGAGACACCGGTCGGAACGGCCTCTTCCTGTTTCACAGTTGTTTCTTCATGTCCCTCTGCTGTGCGCATTTCGGCGATATCTTGCAAAACATTGTTCAGCGACGAGGGATCCGGCTTGTGACCGAGCACGAGACTATGCACATACTCTTCCAGGGTACTGACAGCAGCGGCTACCTTGCGCATCTCGGAAGCTGAGGGGGTTCCACCCTGTACGTAACCCTCGGCCACTTGGCGCAACAGGCCAATCAGCTGCACCGCCGCGTCCAGCGAAAGAATGTGCAATCCTCCTTGCACCTGGCTCAGCATCCGCCCGATCTGAGACAATTCGGTCCGTTTCGCGGCATTATTGAAAAAGGCGTTCAGATTTTGCTCGATGTTTTGCAGATTGCCCTGCATTTCGACAGCCAACGGCACCATGACTTCCTGCTGCTCCATCTGGCAGTAAAGCGAGATCAGGCTGGACAGCTTGTTCGCGTCTTCCGGCATACGCATCATGCCGGCCTGCAAACGCGAACTCAGAATGCGTGCCTGTTCCTGAAAACCGCTGCCCAGATGCTGGTAATGCTCGATCCCGCTGCCCAGCAGCAACAAAGCCATCGCCATGTCCATGGAGATGCGTTGCGCCCGCTCCGGTTCATCGGCTTGCAGTGCGGTGGCATGGATTTGTTTGCTCAAAAACTGCAGGGTATTGCGGTCAAGCTGCTCGGACAGGCCGTGCACCTTTTCCATGTCAGAGGCAAATTTCTGGCAAGCACCGGCGGCTTCGGCTATGCATTGTTCCCATGATGCTTCGGCCACGTTCAGTTCCGCGCGCATGTTATCGAGCAGGGCTGCCGTCTCGCTTGGCGGCATGGGCTGGTCTTCGGGCAGGTAGTCATTCAATGCATAGACTTTTTTGATCTGCTCGACCGTATCGCTTACGGAATGGCTGCGTGCAATGAGATACAGTGCTTCGCTGATGGAAACCTCTTCGTCGAAAGCGTTCCCGTCAATCAGCGCTTTCATTTTAAGGTCGATGCGACTAAGCGATTTTTTGACGCTTAGTTCCGGCGGAATGCCTTCATGGAGAATGCAATCCAGCAAACCGAACGATACCCACCAATAAGCCCGTTGCAGATTCTGCGGCACGCAAACGATGACGTTGCGCACAGACGCCATCATCGCGTGCAAAGCTTCCGCTGTGCCGTCATGGCGCAACCATTTCAACAGCGCCTGCTGGTACTGCATGCGGGCAGACTTGATGTGCACCAGTGCGTCGCTCACTTGGGGTTGCTGCAACAGGGTCTCGGGTAACTCTACCTGCAAAGAAGGGAAAAACAGATCCACTTCGAAGGCCATTTCCTGTCCGCGCGCCTGAAGCAGCTCCTGATACTCGTGGAACAGGCGCAGGGTAGCGTTGCTTGCACCGTCAGCGAGGGCATCCAGATAATGCGTCAATCCAAACAATGCACGGCGGATGGCCTCGCGACGCAAGGCGCTAACGTTCTCCGTCTGTTCGAGTTCCTGCAGAAGTTTTTCCAGCTCAGCACAGAATACTGACAGTCCTGTGAGCGTCAGCATGCGCAATACACCGCTGGTGCGGTGCAGCTCTTCCCGGGCATTTTTCAGCGCCTGCCGATTGGCTCCTGCGGACGAAAAATAACTCTCCAGATCCCGGCTGATGTTCGCCAACGAACTGTCCAGCCCGGGCTTGACTGACAACAACGGCAAGGGATTGAATTGCTCCTGCACGTTCGACCTTTACAGCTTGAAACCGGATACTGAACTGTTCAATTCTGTCGCCATGCTTTCTATCTGAGCAACCGATGCGTTCGTGCGTTGCGTACTGTGCGACGTCTGTTCCGTGATCTTCAGAATGTCGTTCATGAAGCCCGCCACTTCGCGCGCCATATCCGTCTGTACCTGCGTGGAGACCGAGATACTGTTCACCAGGTCGGCCAGTTCGTGCGTGGATTTCTCAATCTCGCGCAGTGCCTGACCGGCAGCATTGGACAACTGGGCTCCTTCGACCACGCCCTGAGTACTCTTTTCCATGGCCGTCACGGCATCCTGCGTGTCGCCCTGAATGGTCTTCACCAGCATACCAATCTGCTTGGTCGCCTCGCCTGAACGTTCCGCGAGGCGCTGCACTTCTTCCGCCACCACCGCAAAACCTCGCCCCGCTTCGCCTGCAGACGCGGCCTGGATCGCCGCGTTCAGCGCCAGTACGTTGGTCTGTTCGGTAATGTCCGAGATCAGGTCCACGATCTCGCCGATCTCCTGCGAACTCTCGCCCAGACGTTTGATGCGCTTGGAAGTATCCTGGATCTGCTCGCGGATGCTGTCCATACTGGATACCGAATTCTGCACCGCACGGGCGCCTTGTTCGGTCACTGCCAGGGTCCGGCGTGCCACTTCGGATGATTGAGCAGCACTGCTGTCCACCTCCTGAATGGATTTCGTCATGAGCTCGACCGCGCCGCCCGCGTCGCGGATCTCTGCCGCCTGTTTCAGCGTCGCGTTCAGCAGCTCCTTGGTGACCGCACCGGCTTCGCCCGTTGCTCGTTCCACTTGCTTCGAAGCCGCAGTCACACGCAAGACCAGTTTTCGCAACTCGTCTGTCGTGTAGTTGACCGAGTCTGCGATCGCGCCGGTGATGTCTTCCGACACTGTTGCGCGAATAGTCAGATCGCCGTCGGCCAGATCCGACAGTTCGTTCATCAGGCGCAAAATAGCCTGTTGGTTGTTGCGGTTGGTTTGCCCAGCCTCGCGTTCGCGGCGCTTGGATTCGTCCAGATATATTTTGGAAAGCATCAACAACAACAGCAGAACCATGCCGCCGGAGAAGAACACCGCAAAGCTGGACAAACGACCGGTCGTTGAACCTTCATAACTGTTCACCAGGTTTTGCGTTGCCGAAAGCAATTGGTCGCCTTCTTCCTGGACTCGCCGCCCCGCCAGACGCGAAGTCAACACATCGCCCGCATTGGCGGCAATGAAACCTACCACCGACTGATAGCCTTCGAAGTCGTCCTTCAGCAACATTACTGTCGCATCGCTCTGCGGCAATTCGTTGATCAGTGTTTGCGCTTCGTTCATCTTCGCGTCCAGCCCCGGCAAATCTTCCGTCGAGGCCGAAGTCAACACCATCTGCACGGCGCCGGTTATCTGCTCCACCAGCAGGTTCAGGCGGTCCGCTTTCTGCTTATAAGCGGGTGCGGCTCTTTCGGCAACCTGATTGGCCAGGTTGATCATGTCGCGTTGCCCTGCGGCACCGCGTTGCAACGTCACCAGCAGCGGACGTCCTTTTTCCAGCTCGTCCATCAAGGTGCTCATGCGCTTCCAGTGAGCCAACAGGTCATTCAGCGGGTCACGTGCAGCACCTTCAGTAGGGGGAAATTTTTCGCTGCCCTTGTCCAGCGATTCAAGGATGGCTGAAAATTCGGTGCGGGTATCGCCCAATTCTTCGAATGCCGCCGAGTCACCCGAGAAACTGGCTGCCGCATCTTTCGCAAGCCGTTGCGACAACATCAGCAATTTGGAAGATTTCGCTACATAGTGCGATCCGTAGGATGTGTCGCGCGTGTCGATATAGGTAAATGCGGCCGCGATGAACAGAAAAAGCAGCAGCAAAGCACCCAGGACGCGCAGTTGCTTGTCGAAAGACTGTTGACTGAACCATGGAATTTGTATCGTCTTGACCTCTTTCGCCTTGATTTCGCTTTTGTTCTTATTGGCGAAATTCGGCGATTTTTTATTCGACCATTTGAACGGTAACTTAAATGCCATATCTTTCTCCTTCTGGGCGTAACTTACGCCCCGATCTGTAAAAATTCCGGTTGTTGCAGCAGCTTGGCCATTTCCAGTTTGTGCCACACTTGTCCGCTGCCGTCCTTCAGGCGAACCTCACCATCATCCTCGCTACGCTCCCAGTTTGTGGCGTTGCGAAGTCCCAGTACGCGCGACACCAGCAATCCCGCATTGAAGGAGAACTTCTGGCCAGCCAGCAGCACGCGGCTTTGCCCTTCGTGCGGAATCACCGCCCCGCCTGTGTAGACGCCGAAATCGACGATACTGTAAAGATTGCCGCGCACATTGGAGACGCCGCAATACCATGGCTTGGTCAAAGGCACGCGTGTCAATGGTGGTGGAGCCAGAACTTCGTTGATGTCCGACATATCGACCAGCCAGAAATCTTCGCCTACCTGCACCCCCAGGGTAGAGACACTTTTGTTGCCGCCAGCCACTTGGGCTTGCAGCCGGTCCAGCACATTCTGTTGGAACTCGCGCAGGTTGAAACGTTTTGACATGTCGGCCCGGTACCTAGCCTAAAGCCGCGATTTTGCCGAGCAGTTCTTCCGCACCGATCGGCTTGGTGATGTAGTCTTTTGCACCCTGGCGCATGCCCCATATCTTGTCGGTTTCCTGCCCCTTGGTAGTGCAGATGATGACCGGTATGTGTTTTGTTGCCGGGTCTTGCGTAATCGCGCGGGTAGCCTGAAAACCGTTCAGTCCGGGCATGACCACATCCATCAGGATCAGGTCTGGCAATTCTGTCCTGGAATTCTCTACCGCCTTCTCACCACTCTCGGCATACACCACCAAATAACCCTTTTTGCCCAGGATATCCCCCAGCACGTGGCGCTCCGTTGCGGAATCATCCACGACCATCACCTTGTTAATTGCCATATTCCATCCCCCCGCTGTGTTTGGTTGTATGCATAGTCACTGCTTCAATTAAGCTTTTTTTACTGAACGGCTTGGTCAAATACTGATCGGCACCGACCAGCTTGCCGCGCGCACGGTCAAACAGGCTGTCCTTGCTGGTCAGCATGACTACCGGCGTATTTTTGAATTCGAGATGGTTCTTGATGAGCGCACAAGTCTGGTATCCATCCAGACGAGGCATCATGACATCAACAAAGATAATGTCGGGTTTGTTGTCGACCACCTTGGAAAGGCCGTCGAAACCGTCTTCGGCAAGTACAACCTTGCAACCGGCCTGCGACAGGAATATCTCGCCGCTACGGCGTATGGTGTTGCTGTCGTCAATGAGCACCACACGGATTCCAGCCAGACCTTCACCCACGTCGTCACCTTTTCCCTGATTGATTTGTTTCCATCTTGCGATGGACACCCCCATACCCCAGATGCTACCGCATTTGTCCTCGTGCGTTCAATGTTTCCGCGCCTCTTGGTGCGTTAGCGCCTCCATAGACACAGGATCAAGCATCTTCACTCGGCATGCTTCCATTTTATCGAGCAGCCCATGCTGGCGATCTGCTCGCGCGGGCCCTGTCCGGTCTTTGCGACTTGCAGCATGGCGTTGAACAGGTCGCGTTGCGCATCAGGCACCGCCTCCTTGCGCGACGCGTCCAGGCGGCCGCGGTATTGCAGCTCCAGATTGGCATTGAAACCGAAGAAATCCGGCGTGCACACGGCACCGTAATCCTTGGCGATCTGCTGCGTCTCGTCCCACACGTAGGGGAACGGGTAGCTGTACTGCCGCGCAACGAGCTTCATGTTGTCGAACGAATCCTCGGCATAGTCGGCCGGATCGTTGGACATGATGGCGATACTGTTGATGCCGTGCTGCTGCAGTTCGAGCACGTCACGGATGATGCGATCGCGAATGGATTTGACGTAAGGGCAATGGTTGCAGATAAACATCACCAGCAGGCCGTTTTTGCCACGCGCGCTTTCCAGCGTATGGCGTTTGCCATCCACGCCGGGAAGGTCGAACGGACGGGCTTTCCAGCCGAAATCACAAAGCGGGGGTTGCAGACTGGCCATGATTATTCCTCCCTAAAGACCTGCGTTTTTGTTCTGGGCATTATATTATCATGCCCGTCCCGACGCCCTTACCGACCATGTCTGCGCCAAGATTCTACTGCCCGCCCCCGCTTCCCCCTGGCACCGACTGCGAGTTGCCGCCTGAAGCCGCCCACCATGCCAGCCGTGTGTTGCGGTTGCGCGCGGGCGATGCGGTGCAGATTTTTGATGGGTTGGGCAATGCGCTCGATGCCACCATCAATTCCATCCAGGGCAAGCAGGTCATGCTCGGAAACCTGAAGACCTTGATGCAACAACAGGAACCCGGTTTGCATATCGTGCTGGCGCAGGCTATGAGTACAAGCGAGAAAATGGACTGGGTAGTTCAGAAGGCCACCGAGCTCGGCGCAGCCGAGATCGTACCGGTGCAGACGCAACGCAGTGTGGCAAAACTCACCGGTCCCCGTGCCGAGAAACGCACAGAGCATTGGCGCAATGTCGCTGTCTCCGCCTGCGAACAATGTGGCCGTAACACGCTACCGCAGCTGCATCAGCCACAGGAACTGGGTACATGGCTGAACGAGATGCGCCACGCGCCCGGCAGTAAATTCATCCTGTTACCCGGGGGTACAGGCAATCTGCAATCCCAGGCCAAACCGCTAGGCCGCGTGATTCTGCTCATCGGACCGGAAGGCGGCTTCACGGCAGATGAAGCCAACCTTGCGCAACAAGCCGGCTTCGTCCCCGTCCTGCTCGGACCGCGCATATTGCGCACCGAGACCGCGGCCATCGCCGGCATCGCAGCGTTGCAGACGCTGTGGGGTGATTTCAACTAACCGAAAGGAAGCTGCCATGCCTTATGTCAATATACGTATTGCGGGGATACTCAGCCGCGAACAAAAAGCCAAAATTGCCGAAGAGATCACCGATACCCTGGAACGCATTGCGCACAAACCCAAGTCGTACACTCACATCGTTTTCGATGAACTACCGGACGAGAACTGGGCGATCGCCGGCAAGCTGCTCGATGGTGAGTAGCGGTAATTGCATCACTTTCGGCGAATTGCCGGACAAGGAATATCTGAAGCCAGAAACGCCAAAGTACACGTCCCGCCACCCGCAGGGATTTGAAATATAATCCCTCTGCTTAAATTTTGTGCTTCTTCACCGACTTTAAGGAATTAACCGATCTCTATGTCCACCGCCCCCGCCAGTTCTCCCCCCGATTTCGTCGCGTGGTTCCGTTCTGTTGCGCCTTATGTCAATGCGTTTCGCGGCAAGACGTTTGTCATCGCGTTCGGCGGTGAAGTGGTGGCGGATGGCAAGTTCCTCGAATTGACCCATGACTTCAATTTGCTGGCAGCGCTGGGCATACGGCTGGTGCTGGTGCACGGTGCACGGCCGCAAATCGAACAAAGACTGGCGCAGAACAATATCGAAGGCAGTTATCACCATGGCATCCGCCTCACCGATGCCGAGACCATGCAGTGCGTGAAGGAAGCCGTGGGCCGTGTGCGTGTGGAGATCGAGGCCCTGCTGTCGATGGGTCTGGCGAATTCACCCATGGCCAATGCCGATATACGCGTGGCGGGCGGCAACTTTATTACTGCACAGCCCATTGGAGTCATCAATGGCGTGGATCTGATGCACACCGGTTGCGTACGCAAGGTGGATGTCGCTGCACTGCAAGATCGCATGGAATTCGGAGAAGTAGTGCTGCTGTCGCCGCTGGGTTATTCGCCTACGGGAGAGGTCTTCAACCTGACGCTGGAAGACGTTGCCACTGCCACTGCCGTCGCACTCGACGCGGACAAGCTGATTTTCCTGACGGATACGGATGGCGTGCACGGGAAGGACGGCGTACTTCTGAAGGAGCTGACCATCGCCGAGGCAAACAAGTTGCTTTCCGGCAAGCGCAAGCTTCCGGACGATGTCGGCCTGTTCCTGCCCTGTGCCGTGCGCGCCTGCGAAGCGGGGGTGGCAAGGACGCATCTGGTCAGCCGCCACACCGATGGTGCGCTGTTGCAGGAGTTGTTCAGCGACGAGGGCATAGGCACAATGGTGGTGGAAAGCACGCTCAACACCCTGCGCGACGCGACCATCAAGGATGTCGGCGGAATCCTGCAGCTGTTGCAACCCCTAGAAGCGGAAGGCATTCTGGTGAGAAGGTCGCGCGAATTGCTGGAGCGCGAGATCAGTCGTTTCGTGGTGCTGGAACACGGCCATCGCATCATCGGTTGCGCGGCGCTTTATCCTTTTGCAGATGAAAAGGCAGGCGAACTTGCCTGCCTTGCGGTGCAGCCTGCCGCCCGCGATCACGGCTACGGCGATGTCCTGCTCAAGCATATCGCAGCGCGGGCAAAGTCGATGCGCTTGCAGAAACTGTTCGTGCTGACCACGCGCACCGCACACTGGTTCATCGAGCGCGGCTTCAAGGAAGTCGACGTGGAGCAGCTCCCGGCGCAGAAGAAGACACTCTACAACTACCAGCGGCGTTCCAAGGTTTTCGTTCTTGCCTTGCGGTAAAGCACGTTTTAGAGAATTTTCCCCTCCGTCGTCAAAATTCCCTGCAGGTTGAACTCTTCCCGAGTTCGTTGCCGCTGGATTTAGGCGCGCATTCACGGTAATGTCACACTCCTCAAGCACAATTTCGGAGTGAACCTCATCATGGCAAGAACAGTACAGTGTGTAAAACTCGGGCGCGAATCGGAAGGACTGGATCGCCCTCCCTATCCCGGCGCACTCGGCCAGCGCATCTTTGAAAGCGTGTCCAAGGAAGCCTGGCAGGGCTGGATCAAGTTCCAGACCATGCTGGTGAACGAAAATCGCCTCAATCTCGCCGATGCCAAGGCGCGTAAATACCTTGCCGAGCAAATGGAGAATTATTTCTTCGGTGCCGGTACCCAGATGCCCACAGGTTACGTTCCGCCGAAAAACTGAATTACCGCATTTAAGCAGTAAGCTGACACCCCGCTCATGGCAAAAACCTTTCCATCGCAAAATTTCCTGAACCGCGAACTCGGCCTGCTCGAATTCAACCGTCGCGTCCTGGCGCAGGCGGAAGATGCATCCGTCCCCCTGCTGGAACGGCTGAAATATCTTTGCATCGTCAGCAGCAATCTGGACGAGTTTTTTGAGATTCGCGTTGCCGGCTTGAAGGAACAGGCCAAGCTGGGCGGCCTCGCGGCCGGGCCGGACGGTCTGGAGGCCACGCAGATCCTCAAGCGACTGTACGCGCCTACGCACCAGCTCATCGCCCGGCAATACCAGTTGTTCAATGAAGAACTCGTTCCTGCCCTGGCGCAACAGGGCATCAAATTCCTGCGCCGCACGCACTGGAATGAAGCGCAAAAGGCCTGGGTCAAGGATTTCTTCCTGCGCGAGGTGATGCCGGTATTGACTCCTATCGGGCTCGATCCGGCGCATCCTTTCCCGCGCGTGCTCAACAAGAGCCTGAACTTTACCGTCGAGCTGCAGGGCAAGGATGCCTTCGGGCGCAACTCGGCCAGGGCCATCGTGCAGGCACCGCGCGTGTTGCCGCGCGCCATCCTGATGCCGCCGGAGGTCTCGGGATGTCCTTACGGCTTCGTCTTCCTCTCTTCCATCCTGCATGCGCATGTCGGTGAACTGTTTGCCGGCATGGAAGTGCTTGGCTGTTACCAGTTCCGCGTGACGCGCAACAGTGATTTGTTCGTGGACGAGGAAGAAGTAAAGAACCTGCGCATCAGCCTGCAAGGCGAATTGCCGCAGCGCCACTTCGGCGATGCGGTGCGTCTGGAGGTCGCCGACAACTGTCCGCCTGCCATGTCGGAATTCCTGCTGCAACAGTTCGAATTGAAGCCGGAAGATCTTTTCAGGGTCAAGGGCCCGGTAAATCTGGTGCGCCTGATGCGCATCCCGGACCAGGTCGCGCGTGACGATCTCAAGTTTGCCCCCTTTGCACCCGGCATGCCTGCCTTGCTGCAAAAGAAAGGCGCAGACATGTTCAAGGTGCTGCGCAAAAACGATGTGCTGCTGCACCACCCCTACCAATCCTTCAAATCGGTAATCGATTTCATACAACAGGCCGCCGCAGATCCAAGCGTGGTCGCCATCAAACAGACGGTATACCGCACCGGCGTCGACTCGGAGCTGATGGAAGCGCTCATCACTGCCGCCCGCAACGGCAAGGAAGTCACTGTGGTTGTGGAACTGCTGGCGCGCTTTGATGAAGAAGCCAATATCAACTGGGCCAGCCGCCTGGAAGAGGTCGGTGCACATGTGGTGTACGGCGTGGTCGGGCACAAGACGCACGCCAAGATGCTGATGGTCGTGCGGCGCGAGGACAACAAATTGCGCCGCTATGTGCATCTGGGTACCGGCAACTATCATCCGCGTACCGCAAAACTTTATACCGACTTTGGCTTGTTCACGAGCAACGAAGAGATGTGCGCCGACGTGAACCAGGTTTTCATGCAGCTCACCGGCTTGGGCAAGGCGAGCAAGCTGCGCCATCTGTGGCAATCTCCGTTCACCCTGCATACAAATGTGCTGGCAGCCATCCGCAACGAAACCAGGCTCGCCAAGGAAGGCAAGCGCGGGCACGTCATCGCCAAGATGAATTCGCTGCTGGAGCCGGAGATCATCACGGCGCTGTATGAAGCATCACAAGCGGGAGTCAAGATCGAATTGATCGTACGCGGGGTTTGCGCCCTGCGCCCCGGCGTCGCCGGTCTGTCCGAGAACATACGCGTGCTTTCCATCATCGGGCGCTTCCTGGAACACACGCGTATTTTCTACTTCCGCAACGATCTGGCGCACGATGTCTATCTGGCCAGTGCCGACTGGATGGATCGCAATTTTTTCCGCCGCATCGAAGTCTGCTTCCCCGTGCTCGATGAAAAACTCAAAAAGCGCGTGCTGGACGAAGGCTTGAAGATCTATCTGAAGGATAATTGCCAGGCATGGGAAATGGACTGCAATGGCTTTTGGCATCGCAAATCACCAGCCCGCGGTGCCGCGAACTGCGCGCAAGCTACCTTGCTGCAGGAGCTTGCGCAGCCGCTTGCGGCGACAGATACGGATTAGTCCTTCTTTGGACGTCCGGTTTTGATCTTTTCGAGACGTGTAATCGCAAGTTTCAGTTGGGCAGGACTCAATTTGGAGAAAGTCTGCAGGCTGGCTCGCAGCAATTCACTTTTCTTTACATGCAGTCCTGCTTTAAGCGCTTTCTGCTTGAGTGCTGCAATCAAGTCGTAATCTGTTTGCGGCATGGTGAAACTGTCGCGCACTACTTTGACCTTGGTATCAGCCTTCTTTTTCTGTTTCTTTTCCGGTTTGGCTGCTACCTTTGCCGAAGCAGGCTTGCGTACTACAGGCGATTTCTTGACAGCGGGTTTGCGTGGGGAAACATTGCTCATGTCGAACTCCTTGGTTTGAGTGTAGCCTGAACAGTATATACGGTATATTCTGGCGACTGATAGTGTAATAAACGGGGAAATTGATGGAGCTCATACTTTGGCGACATGCCGAAGCAGCCGAGGGGCAACCTGATCTTGGTCGCGCGCTCACTGAAAAAGGCAGGCGGCAAGCCGAACACATGGCGAGCTATCTCTCGGGACGCTTGCCGGAAAATACCAGAGTGCTGGTCAGCCCTGCATTACGCGCCCAACAAACTGCCGCCGCACTCACTCCCCATTTCATCACTGCCCCCAACATCGGTGTGCACGCCACCCCGCAGACCGCCATTGCTGCCGCTGGCTGGCCGATGGCAGGCGGTGCGGTCCTGCTGGTCGGTCACCAGCCGTGGATGGGCGAATTGGCTGCACTGCTCATGACAGGCCATGCGGATTTCTGGAGCATCAAGAAGGGTTCTGTCTGGTGGTTCAGTCGCCGCGAACGCGAGGGTGATTTCCAGACCGTGCTGCGTCTCGTCATTGCGCCGGATCAACTGTAATTCAGTCAGGGGGTTTCATGTTTGAATCTGCCGAACTCGGACACAAGATAGACAAAGCAACCTATGACAAGGAAGTACCCAAGCTGCGCGAAGCGTTGCTGGATGCTCAATTTGATCTGGCAGAAAAGGCAAGATTCCCGGTCATCATCCTGGTGGGCGGCGTCGATGGTGCGGGGCGCGGGGAAACCGTGAACCTGCTCAACGAATGGATGGATCCGCGTTTCATCCAGACTCACGGCATGGGCGAGCCCTCCGACGAGGAAATGGAACGGCCCATGATGTGGCGCTTCTGGCGCGCCCTTCCGCCCAAGGGAAAGATCGGCTTGTTCCTGGGATCCTGGTATACCTGGCCCATCCTGAATCGTGTGATGGGCTTGACCAAGCCCGCCGAGCTCGACCAGAGTCTCGAACGCGCGAAACGCCTTGAGAAAATGCTGACGGACGAGGGCGCGCTGATCATCAAATTTTGGCTGCACCTGTCCAAAGAGATGCAGGAAAAGCGCCTCAAGCTGCTGGAAAGCAACCCCAAGACCCGTTGGCGCGTGAACAAGCGCGATTGGGAACATTACAAACGGTACGACAAGTTCCTGACCGTCAACGAAAGCGTCATCCGCCATACCAGCACGGCCGAAGCCCCGTGGATCATCATAGAGGGATCGGACGCCCGCTATCGCAGCCTGACCGTGGGCAAAGTCGTTCTCGAAGCCTTGCGCAAGCGCCTGACAGAGTCTGAAAAGAAGAAGGAGCCAAATGTCCGGGCCGCGCCGCTTCTGCCCTCGATCGACAGATTGAATATCCTCCAGACACTCGATCTCGGGCAAAAGCTGGAGAAAAGGAAATTCGACAAGGAGCTGGAAAAATACCAGGGCAAACTGGCCCAGCTGATACTCGATCCGCGATTCAAGGACATCACTGTGGTGGCAGTCTTCGAGGGTAACGATGCGGCGGGAAAGGGCGGCGCCATCCGCCGCGTTACCAGTGCAGTCGATGCACGCCAGTACCAGGTCGTACCGATCGCCGCCCCGACTGAAGAAGAACGCGCGCAGCCTTATCTGTGGCGTTTCTGGCGTCATATACCGCGCAAAGGCCGGATCACGATCTTTGACCGTTCCTGGTACGGGCGCGTACTGGTCGAACGGGTGGAAAAATATTGCTCCGAATTCGACTGGATGCGCGCCTACCACGAGATCAACGATTTCGAGGCGCAACTCGTGCGCCACCAGACTGTTGTCGTTAAATTCTGGCTGACCATCAGCAAGGAAGAGCAACTGCGCCGTTTCAAGGAACGCGAGAAGATCGGTTTCAAACGCTTCAAGATCACCGACGAGGATTGGCGCAACCGCGACAAGTGGGACGCTTACGAGCAGGCCATCGGCGACATGGTGGACCGGACCAGCACCGAGGCTGCACCGTGGACGCTGGTCGAAGCCAACGACAAGAACTTCGCACGCATCAAAGTCCTGAAGACACTATGCCGACGCATTGAAGCGGCGATGAAGAAAAAATAGGCTGTCACAGGGAATGCCCGCTTTAGACTTTTGAGCTGGCCTGCATGTTCGGTATAGTTGCGCCATGCACACTCTCTCATCGCTACAATCCGGCAAACTGGTCGGCAGCAAGCGTCTCGACCTTTCATGCGGACTGACTCGCTTCCCCGAAGAAATATACGAGCTTGCCGATACCCTGGAAATCCTCAATCTGTCCAGCAATGCGCTGTCCAGCCTGCCTGACGACTTGCCGAAGCTGCAGAAGCTGCGCGTTATTTTTTGCTCGGACAACCGTTTCACCGGGGTGCCGGAAGTTTTGGGGCAATGCCCCCGGTTGGAGATGATCGGCTTCAAAGCCAATCAGATTCGCCATCTGCCTGCAGTCGCCTTGCCGGATAAACTGCGTTGGTTGATTCTGACCGACAATCAGCTGGGTGAACTGCCCGCTCAGATCGGTCGTTGTGCGCGTTTGCAAAAGCTCATGCTGTCCGGCAATCAGTTAATGCACCTGCCCGAAGAGATGGCTGCTTGCACCCGGCTTGAATTGGTGCGCATCGCCGCGAACCGTTTCACGCAGCTTCCCGGCTGGTTGTTGCATTTGCCCCGTCTGGCTTGGCTGGCCTATGCGGGAAATCCATGCAGCGATAGCGGCGAAGCCGCTGCGATGACAAAGCAACCGATCACGCATATCGATTGGTATACGCTCGAATTGCAGGAAAAATTAGGCGAAGGTGCATCGGGAGTCATCTATCGTGCCAAACCTAAATTGGCCACAGCGCCTCAGGTGGCGGTCAAAGTCTTCAAAGGAGCGCTGACCAGCGACGGATTGCCGCGTAGTGAAAAGGCCGCTTGCATTGCTGCGGGTGCGCACCCGGGACTTATTCCGCTGACAGGCAAGATCAGCGGTCATCCGGAAGGCACGCCGGGACTGGTGATGTCGCTGATAGACCCCACTTTCCGCAACCTCGCAGGTCCGCCCAGCCTTGAGTCCTGCACCCGCGACATCTATCCGGCAGAAGCCGGATTTTCACTGGCGGCTGTATTGAACATTGCACTCGGTATTGCAGCCGTCGCAGAACATCTGCATGCGCAAGGCGTAATGCACGGTGATTTGTATGCACATAACATTCTGTGGAATGAGCAAGGCGATTGCTTGCTCGGTGATTTCGGCGCGGCGTCTTTTATTCCGCAACAGGATGAGCAACTCGCCGCCAGCCTGCAACGCATCGAAGTGCGCGCGTTTGCCTGTTTACTGGAAGAACTGACCGAGCGTTGCAGTGTGCCCATCGAAGCGCAGCCCGTCGTTGATGCGCTGCGAGATTTACAGCGGAGATGCGATCAGCCCGAGGTCAATGCGCGGCCTTTGTTTGCCGAGATACAACGAGAGTTGGCAGTGTTGCAAAATACCCATCCTGCCTCTCAAGATAATGTGCTGGATTGCACCAGCACATAAGGCCTGACCACCACCGCCCAGACATCGGCATCCGCCTCGAACCAGGCCAATGCCTGGGCATCGGAAACGCGGGCGACCTGCCCCGTTTCCAGCCACTGCGCCACTTGCGCCTTGTTGTCTTCCGAAATCTGGCACGCCACCTCGATCAGGTCCAGATCGGCACTTACAGCAAATGCAGCGCCGCTGGCAAAGAATCGCTGCAGTTCTTTCCAGGCGATGCGTGCAGTTTCCAGATTGACGCTGGCACGTTTGAAATCTTGCGGGCTAAGGGTGGCCATGCGAAAAAGCTTTCCGGTTACGATTTGGATCCGTTCAGGTAATTGTCCTTCACCAGCATGTATTGCTCTGCCGAATAGCGCAGATAGGCGATCTCTTCCCCGGTCAATGCACGCACGGCCTTGGCTGGCCGTCCCATGTAGAGCATGCCGCTCTCCAGCACTTTTCCCGGCGAGATCAGGCTGCCCGCACCGACCATCACCCGGTCGGGAATCACCACATCGTCCATCACGATGGAACCCATACCGATCAGGCATTCGTTGCCGATGGTGCAACCGTGGACAATCACCGAATGGCCGACGGTCACGTAGTCCCCGATCTGCAAAGGCGAGCCTTCCGGCCTGCTGGAAGATTTGTGCGAAACATGACCCATGGTCAGGTCCTGCAGGTTCGTTCCGCGCCCGATCACGATGCGGTTCACGTCCCCGCGCAATACCGTGTTGCACCAGACTGAACTGTCGTCACCGATCTTTACATCGCCGATGACCTGGCACGAGGAATGCAGAAAAACGCGCTCGCCCAGCAGCGGGGTGATTTTCAGGTAAGAGGATAGCGGCATGATCAGCTTTGCAGGATGAATTTCTTGAACATTTTACTCGTTATCCAGATTGCGGCTCTCCAGCTCGCTCCACATCGCCTTGGCGAATGCCACCCAGGCCGATTCCTGTTTTGCCAGCACGTTAATGTTCGCAATATATTCCGGACCGAAAGCCTTGACGTTCGCCCTGTGCATCAATACCACCATTCCGAACAACTCAACCTTGGCTCTCGCCGTACGGTCGCCTTTGCCGGCAGCTTCCTTGAGACGTTCCATGTTCTGCAGCATTTCGCCGATGAACTGGTGAAC
Organism: Sideroxydans sp. CL21; assembly: GCF_902459525.1. Lineage (NCBI taxonomy): Bacteria > Pseudomonadati > Pseudomonadota > Betaproteobacteria > Nitrosomonadales > Gallionellaceae > Sideroxydans > Sideroxydans sp. CL21. The sequence continues at coordinate 15,114 of NZ_LR699166.1, read as the reverse complement.
TTGATATTCGTCGGTGCTATCCAGCTTCAATCCCACACAATGGCGTTCGATTTCCAACTCCAGCCCGTGTGTGTCTTTCAGCAGGAAATCGTCGCCATGCATGATTTTCTACACCAGCTTCCAGCTCATTTTTTCGCCCGCCCGCAGCGGCACGAGGCGATGTTCGCCGAAACCCACCGTTGCGGGCACTTGCCACTCTTCCTTGCGCAGGGTGATAGTCCCGGTGTTGCGCGGCAAGCCGTAATAATCCGCACCGTAAAAACTGGCGAAGCCTTCCAGCTTGTCCAGCGCTCCCGCCGCTTCAAAAGCTTCGGCATACAGTTCGATGGCGGCATGCGCGGTGTAGCAACCGGCGCAGCCGCAGGCATTTTCCTTGGTATGCTGTGCGTGCGGGGCGCTGTCGGTACCGAGGAAGAACTTCTTGCTGCCGCTGATGGCCGCTTTGACCAAGGCTTCGCGGTGCGTCTCGCGCTTCAACACCGGCAGGCAGTAATAGTGCGGGCGAATACCGCCGACCAGCATGTCGTTGCGGTTGTATAGCAGGTGATGGGCGGTGATGGTGGCGGCGATGTTGTCCGCCGCGCCCGCCACGAATTGCGCCGCATCCCTGGTGGTGATGTGCTCGAACACTACACGCAGGTTCGGCAGGTCTTTCAGCAACGGTTGCAGCACGCGTTCGATGAACACTGCCTCACGGTCGAAGATGTCGATGTCGGCGCTTGTCACTTCACCATGCACCAACAACGGCATGCCGCAGCGCTGCATCTCTTCCAGTGCTGCATAGGTTTTGCGCAAGTCTGTCACGCCAGCGTCGGAGTTGGTGGTGGCACCGGCCGGATACAGCTTCACCGCATGGACTGTGCCGCTCTGTTTGGCTTTGCGTATCTCTTCCGCACTGGTGTTGTCGGTCAGGTACAACGTCATCAACGGCTCGAACACGGCATCCGCAGGCAAGGCCGCGAGGATGCGCTGGCGATATTGCAATGCCAGTACCGTGGTGGTCGCCGGGGGACGCAGATTGGGCATCACGATAGCCCGGGCGAACTGGCGCGCTGTATCGGGCAGCACCGAATGCATCAGCGCGCCATCGCGCAGGTGCAGGTGCCAATCGTCTGGACGGACAAGGGTAAACGTTTTCATGCCCTGCATTCTAACAGTTAGCAGGACTTGAGATCAGTACCGGCATTTTCTACTTGCGGCCTGCAACCCACTGCGCGGCCACTTCCGCCACGCGCTTGCCGAATTGTTTGGCAGTCTCCAGATCGCCCGGCAGCATTTCGTCCGGCGAGGCATCGGACGGGGAGACTGACATCGCACCGCTGAAAGAACCGACGTAGTTCACATCGTTGCGCTGTGCGGCTTTGCTGTTGGACGGCATCAGGCCCGTGCCCGCCCAGATCATGCTGTGCTGCATGGCGAGCGTGAAGAGGTAATGCAAAGTGGAAAGTTTGTCACCGTTCATGGTGGCGGAGTTGGTGAAACCAGCCGCGATCTTGTTCTTCCATTTTTGCGAAAACCACTGTTTGGATGAAGCATCGGCGAACTTCTTGAACTGCCAGCTGACCATTCCCATATAGGTGGGCGAGCCCATGATGATGGCGTCGGCCGCATCCAGCGTTGCCCATTCGGCTTCGCTCAGATTGCCTTCGTTGCTGATTGCCATGAGTATCGCGTTCGCACCCGTTGCCACGGCTTGTGCCTGTCTTGCCGTATGTCCGTATCCGCTGTGATATACCACGACGACGCTCACCATATCTTGTTCCCGTAAAAGTTGATCCTGATTTCAAAGCGTATCACTTCGGTTGCGAATGGCAACCTCGCCGCGAAGTCGATTATTCCGCTTCGGCTTTGAGCGCCAGCGCACGTTGATACAGCTCGTTCTTGTTCGCCCCGGTGATCTTCACCGCCAGTTGTACCGCCTGTTTCAGAGGCAGTTCTTCCAGCAGCAAGACTAGCGTGCGCTCAATCCCGGCATCCAGACCCTCCGTTCGTTCCGGTGCGCCGGATATCAGCAGCACGAATTCTCCGCGCTGATTGTTCGGGTCACTGTTCAGCCAATCCATTGCCTCGCCAAGTCTGCAGCGGTGGATGCTTTCGAACAGCTTGGTGATCTCGCGTGCGAACACGATCTCCCGCTCAGCGCCGAACACCGCATGCAGGTCTTCCGTGCATTCCAGGATACGGTGCGGCGCTTCGTAGAACACCAGGGTGTAGGGATGTTCGGCCAACGCCTGCAGCACAGTCCGCCGTGCGGCGGATTTGTTCGGCAGGAATCCGTAGAACAGGAAATGCGGCGAACACAGGCCCGACGCTGAGAGTGCTGTGACAGCCGCACTGGCGCCGGGAACAGGAATGACGCGAAATCCTGCTTCACGTACGGCTTCGACCAGCACCGCACCGGGATCACTCACCGCCGGGGTGCCGGCGTCGGTCACCAGTGCAACGTTCTGGCCCTGCTGCAGCAAGGTGATGACCTTTTCTGCCGCCCCCCGTTCGTTGTGCTGGTGCAGTGCCAGCAGCCGTACATCGCTGATTCCGTGGTGCTGCAGCAAATGCCGCGTGTTGCGGGTATCTTCCGCCGCGATTGTGTCGGCGGCACCCAGTACCTCCAAGGCGCGCAGGGTAATGTCACTTAGATTTCCAATCGGTGTGGCGACTACATATAATGCGCATTCTAAATTTTGCTTGGGCTTGTTATGCAAACTGTCGCCTCTGTGTCTGGTTGGTTACGCGGGATTCTTGTCGCCGCACTATACGTGAGCGTTTTTGGCTGCGCCACTCCGGCGCCGACCGCCCCCAAGGCAGCTGCACCTGCGCCTGTCACGCAACCATCCGCTGTTCAGGCACCACCCGCCGCCCCCGTAACGGCCAACCCTTCTACACAACCACCCGTGGTTACGGAGGCGGTCCCCGCACCGGCTCCGCTGGTGTCGGCACCCTTGCCCGCAATTGGCACTGAACCGGCCGTCCCTCACATCGCGCTGTTGTTGCCATTGAATTCGCCCGTTTTTGCCAAGGCTGCCGATGCGGTACAACAAGGTTTCCTTGCTGCTGCCGGCAAGGAAGTGAACGGTTTACCCATTCACGTCTATCCTTGCAATGACGAAGGCACCGAGGTCGTCGCGCTCTATCATAAGGCACTGCGGGCTGGTGCCGTTGCCGTAGCCGGTCCGCTCACCCGCAACGGCGTCGCCGCACTGGCGGCGACAGGTCCGATTACAACACCGACTCTGGCGCTCAACCTGGTGGATGACACGCGTACCGACCAGCTTTATTTCTTCGGTCTCCCGCCTGAAACAGAGGCACGCCAAGCTGCGGAACGCGCCACGACGGCCGGATTGCTCAGCGCCACCGTCGTTTCCACGAATTCCCCGCTTTCCAAACGCCTGGCGCAGGCATTCTCCGACGAATGGCAGCGTGAGGGCGGCATCCTTCTAGCCGGGATCATATATGACGGCGATCCCACACCTTTGAAAGACCTGTCGCAGGAACCCGGCACTTCTGTATTCCTCGCCGCCGAACCTGACAAGGCCCGGTTGATACGTCCCTATATCAATTCCGCGATACCGGTCTATGCCACCTCGCAGGTTTTCTCGGGAAATACCAACACGCTGACCAACTATGACCTGGCCGATGTGCGTTTCTTTGATATGCCTTGGCTGCTGCAGCCCGACCATCCGGCTGTGATGATCTATCCGCACGTTGTCCCTCCCATGACGCCAGACATGGAGCGCCTGTATGCGCTGGGCATCGACTCCTATCGCTTGCTCCAGGTCATGTATCAACATAATCCGGCCAATGTTTTGCCGCTGGACGGTGTCACCGGCAAGATTTCACGAAATGGGCACGTGTTCCAGCGCGAGGGCATCCTTGCCGTCATGCGCCAGGGATTGGGAGTGCCTGTGGAAGGCAAATCGCGCCAATGAAACCCGGCGCTCAGGCCGAACAAGTTGCAGCGCAATTTCTGCAAAAGAACGGCCTGAGACTGATACAGCGCAATTTCCGCTGCCGTTTCGGGGAGATCGACCTGATCCTGCGCGATGGAGAAACCCTGATCTTCGCCGAGGTACGCCAGCGCAGTCGCGGCGATTTCGGCGGGGCCGCCGCCAGCATCGACGCGCATAAACAGCGACGCCTCATCCTCACCGCACAACATTACCTCGCTTCTTTGCCGCGCATCCCGCCCTGCCGTTTCGACGCTGTCCTGCTGGATGCCGCCGATAACGTCGAGTGGGTTAAAAACGCTTTCGAGGTTTAAGGTAAAATCGGCACCCTGTCATCCACTTATTTTCCAGACCATGACCCTGACTACTCGCATCGGCAAACATTTCGACGACAGCGCGCAACTTAAGCTGCAAAGCAAGAAAGTGCTCGCTCAACCCATAGCGGACGCGGCTCAGGCCATGGTCGCCTGCCTGATGAACGACGGCAAGATACTGGCTTGCGGCAACGGTGGTTCGGCTGCCGACTCGCAACACTTCGCCGCCGAGCTGGTCAACCGCTTTGAAGTCGAACGTCCCGGACTGGCCGCCATCGCATTGACCACTGACAGTTCGGTGCTCACCTCGATCGCCAACGATTACGATTACCTCCAGATCTTTTCCAAACAGGTTCGGGCGCTGGGTATGGACGGCGATGTGTTGCTTGCCATCTCCACCAGCGGCAATTCGCCCAATGTCATTGAAGCCATCCATGCTGCGCATGAGCGCAACATGCCGGTTGTCGCACTGACCGGTCGCGACGGGGGCAAGATGACTTCTATCCTGAAGTCGACAGATTTTCATATCTGCGTCCCCGCGAAAAGCACCGCGCGCATCCAGGAAGTCCATCTGCTCGTATTGCACTGCATTTGCGATGCCATCGATCACCTGATTCTGGGAGGAGAATGATGCGTTATGCGTTTGTTATTTTGGCCTCGGCATTGGCCTTGTTACAGGGATGTGTCGCGCCGGTCGTTGCCGCCGGAGTCGGCGCCGGTATCTCCGTGACCGCTACGGATCGCCGTACCCAGGGCACGATGGTCGAAGACGACACCATCGAAAGCAAGGCGCATAAACGCATCAATGAAAAGTACAAAGACACCGCGCAAGTGAACGTCACTGCCTACAACCGTTTTGCGCTTATCACGGGGACGGCGGCAACCGAAGAAGCCAAGATGGATATTGAACGCATCGTCGGCAGCATTCCCAACGTCAAGGGCATCGCCAACGAACTGGTCGTGGCCAACCTTTCCACCACCAGCAGTACCTCCAGTAGCGATTCCCGCATCACCAGCAACGTCAGGATTCGTTTTGTCAAAAGCGCCGCTCTCAAGGCAGACCAGATCAAGGTCGTCACCGATAATAGCGTGGTGTATTTGATGGGCTTGGTCACCCGTGCCGAGGCTGATGCCGCTTCCGATATCGCCAGTACCACTTCAGGTGTGCAGAAGGTGGTACGCGTTTTTGAATACATAGACTAGTGAACTACCCGACTCCCAGTTTCGAGAACAAAATCTGCGCGGCTGACCAGTTGGCAGCGCGAGTCGCCACCTTGCCGCGGCCGCTGGTATTCACCAACGGTTGTTTCGACGTGCTGCATCGGGGCCATGTCACCTATCTGGCCCAGGCCCGTGCACTAGGCTTTTCGCTCATCGTCGGCGTGAACAGCGATGCTTCGGTAAAACGCCAGGGCAAAGGCGACGATCGCCCGATCAATTCCGAACTGGACCGCATGGCCGTGCTGGCCGCGCTCGAATCGGTGAGCCTGGTAGTAAAGTTCGAAGAGGACACGCCACTCAATCTTATCCTTGCCTGCAAACCCGATGTGCTGGTGAAGGGGGGCGACTGGAAGCCGGAGAACATCGTCGGCAGCAAAGAAGTGAAGATCTGGGGCGGCACAGTACACAGCATCCCCTTCCTGCATGAACGCTCCACCACCGCATTACTTAAAAAGATACGCTCACTATGACCCCAACCGAAATCACCCTGCATCAACAATCCAGAATGCTGGAAATCGCCTTCGACGACGGCGCCCGCTTCAAGCTGCCTTTCGAGTTCCTGCGCGTGTATTCGCCTTCCGCCGAGGTGCGCGGCCACGGTCCGGGACAGGAGACGCTGCAAGTCGGCAAACGCAACGTGATGATCACCGAGGTCGAGCCTGCTGGCAGTTATGCCGTCAAACTGACGTTCGACGATGGCCACGACACGGGACTCTATACCTGGGAATACCTGCACGAGCTGGGCAAATATCACGATGCCATGTGGCACGATTACCTGACCAAGCTGGAAGCTGCTGGTGAGAGCCGCGACGCAAAATAATCAACGGTAAATTTGTTTCGCGGGATGAAACGCAAGGAGCCGCGCAACGAAGAACGATACATACCTTGCAGGTAGGCGAGAACTGAATGACAACAAAGTTGCGGTGTAGACTTACCTTCAGGTTAGTCGAAACCAACACGCGACACAGCGGTTCGCCCGCCAAACGAATTTAAGGAGCATCATCATGGCAAACACCCATTTCGGTTTCCAGACCGTAGACGAGAAAGAAAAGGCCAAGAAGGTTGCGGGCGTCTTCACTTCCGTCGCCAGCAAATACGACATCATGAACGACCTCATGTCGGTCGGCCTGCACCGCATCTGGAAGCCCTTTGCAGTGGGCCTGGCGAACGTGCACAAAGGCCAGCGCGTGCTGGACGTGGCGGGCGGCTCCGGCGACATGTCGAAATTGTTCCTGAAGAAAGTCGGCAGCCGCGGCCAGGTAGTACTCACCGACATCAACAACGCCATGCTGCGTGTGGGCCGCGACCGCCTGCTGGACGAAGCCATCGCCACGCCCACCGCGCAATGCGATGCCGAACACCTTCCCTTCCCCGACAACTATTTCGACTGCGTCAGCATCGCCTTCGGCCTGCGCAACGTGACACACAAGGACGCCGCCTTGCGCGAGATGCACCGCGTGCTCAAGCCCGGCGGCCGCGTCATCGTGCTGGAATTCTCCAAGGTCGCCAAGCCGCTGGAGAAAGTCTACGACCTTTACTCATTCAAACTTCTACCCAAGATGGGCGAGCTCATCGCCAACGATGCCGACAGCTATCGCTACCTGGCCGAATCCATCCGCATGCATCCGGGACAGGAAGAGCTGAAACAAATGATGGTAGATGCGGGGCTGGAGCGGGTTGAGTATTTCAATATGACGGGCGGGGTGGTGGCGGTGCATCGAGGGTATAAACTGTAATATCCCTATCCCACCGCAATGATATCTTCCTGCTTATATTGCGGTGCGGAATCTAATACTGTTGAACACGTGCCTCCACGAAGTTTCTTAGAAAAACCATTCCCTAACAATTTAGTTACTGTTGACGCTTGCTTATCTTGTAATCAAGGGTTTTCAAAAGACGAAGAGTACGCCATTGCTCTACTTGCTCAAATTGGGACATCTGAATATCTGCAAGCCAAAATTGAACCTAATGGCGTAGTTGACAGAGCATTTTCCAGATCACCAGGGTTTGAGCAACGATTCATTGATCGACTTAAAACAGATGAAAATGGGCGCGTGTATATTGAGCCGGAATTGGACCGCTTAGAAAGGATATTGATTAAAATTGTTTGCGGCCTATTTTGGCTTCAATACAAAAGGGTCGCTAGACCAGCTGTGCTAGGTCCAATAGGTTTCTGGCCATTCAATATTGAAGATAGCCGCCCTGTTAAAGCATTTCTCCCCGCATTCACTGAACGATTCACATTAAAACGTTGGACAATTGTTCAAGATGCTGTTTTTGAGTATATGTTTGCAAAACTGGTCAACGGTCAACTTTGTTGCATTATTAATTGGCATAGAACTCTTTGGATAACTTGTATTGTTCCTAGCCCTTTATCTTGCCCTTCGCATACAGGGCAACAAGAAATCAATCTTACGGATGCCAAATAGCCTCGTAGGTCGTGTTAGGCCGCAGGCCGTAACCCGACATCGCGGCGTTCCGGAAACGTCGGGCTACGCTGTGCTAACCCGACCTACCTTCTACAAACCCGCCCTTGCATCTTCCTTGAACTTCGACGATGATATGCATCACATTTGTAATGCACGAGGTGTCCCATGAAAACCGCCACTATGCCCGCCCTGCGCGTTCAGCCCGAATTGAGAGAAGCCGCGGAAGAGATTTTGCGTCCTGGCGAGACGCTCTCTGCTTTCGTCGAGGACTCATTGCGCCGCAATGTTGCGCTGCGCCGTAATCAGCAGGAATTCATTGCGCGGGGCCTTGCTTCGCTGAATGCAGCACAGGAGAGCGGAGAGTATGTCTCTGCAAAGAAGGTGCTGAATCAACTCAGTGCGAAATTGGAAAAAGCCCGTAACAAGAAATCTGCAAAATGAGTTATCGCATCCGCTTCACGCTTGAGGCTGAAGATGATTTGATGAGTTTGTTTGATTTTTTGCTGGAACAGGATGTTGGCACTGCCGCAAAGGCTGAGACAGCCATTTACAAAGCGATTGAGTTCCTCGAGTTCTTTCCCTTCTCATGCCGGAAGGCAGACAGTGAAGGAAGTAATTCACTTCTACGTGAGTTGTTGATTCCTTTTGGCAGTACAGGTTATGTCGCGCTGTTCAAGATAGAAAACAATGAGACGGTAACTATCATTGCCGTACGTCATCAACGCGAAGACGATTACCACTAGCTATTTTTTGTTTTATTTATTGGAGTTTTGTAATGACCGCTTTGCCCAAATGCCCCAAATGCAGTTCCGAGTACACTTATGAAGACGGCAGCAACTACGTCTGCCCCGAATGCGCCCATGAGTGGCCGAAGGATGCGCCCGCCGCGGCTGGCGAACAGGCAAAAGTATTCAAGGACGCCTTCGGCAATGTGCTGGTCGACGGCGATTCGGTCACGGTGATCAAGGATCTGAAGGTCAAGGGTTCGTCTTCGGTGGTGAAGGTCGGCACCAAGGTAAAGAACATCCGCCTGGTGGAGGGCGACCATGACATCGACTGCAAAATCGACGGCATCGGTGCAATGCAGTTGAAGACGGAATTCGTGAAGAAGGCTTAAACGTCTTGCCGTGCGTTCACCCTTCGACAGGCTCAGGGCGAACGGCATTTTTGTTTCGTTGATGGAGTTTCAAAATGGGTGGCTGGGGTTGTCCGCATGAGGTTGAAGGCAAGTGCCAGAAGGTGCTGAATAAGCCCTGCGACATAGGCATGAAGGGTTGCGTGCTGGCAGGTCGTTTTCGTTTTGCCGACCCCAGCAAGAACCGCCCCAAAAAAGCGCCGCCCAATCAGGCTCCCGAGAAGCCTTCTGCAGGTGATGACCAGCAATAGCTCCCTTGATTTGGTTTACCAGGATGATTGCTTACTGGTGGTGAACAAGCCCGCCGGTTTGCTGGCTGTGCCAGGACGCGGTGTGGACAAGCAGGATTGTCTTTCCTCCAGGCTCCAGCAGGTCTTTCCCGACGCTTTGATTGTGCACAGGCTGGATATGTCGACGTCCGGGTTGATGTTGTTTGCGCGCGGAGCCGAGATGCAGCGCAGGCTGTCGCACATGTTTCACGAGCGTGAGGTGAAGAAGCGCTATGTGGCTATCGTCTCAGGCAAGCTGGAACCGGAAACGGGCGAGGTGAACCTGCCCATCGTCGCAGATTGGCCGAACCGCCCCTTGCGCAAGATCGATGCTGAACTGGGCAAGCCCTCACTAACCCGCTACCGCGCTGTGCGTGCCGAAGCCCGCGGAATTTCCGAACATTCGCCCTTCGACGGGCTTAGGGCGAACGGTTTTTTTGAGACCACCCGAGTTGAACTGGAACCCGTGACCGGCCGCACTCATCAGTTGCGTTTGCACATGTCCGCAATCGGCCATCCTATCCTTGGCGATGCGCTCTACGGTGATGATGCCGCCGCACCACGCTTGATGTTGCACGCTACCGAGCTGGATTTGTTGCATCCGCTTACCGGTTCGCCCTTGCATTTTGTCAGCTCACCCCCATTTTGAGTGGGAGGCATAAGGGCTGCTTAATTTTGTCTGATTTATAATTGACTGAGACTTTTCACTTTCTTGGACTTCAACATGGCGTTGCCAAAAAGTTTTTTGACTGCAATTCTTGCTTTTATCGTTGTCGTATCGGCTATTTTTGCCGCGTACACATGGGCCGCTTTGCACTGGAGCTATTCGGAAGGCGAGCGTGCCGGGTTTATGCAAAAGCTGTCGAAAAAGGGCTGGATCTGCAAGAGTTGGGAAGGCGAACTATCTTTGGTTGCTTTGCCGGGGGCTGCGCCCGAGAAATTTCTGTTCTCTGTGCGCGATGATGAAGTGGCCGCCAAAATTAACCAGCAAGTGGGACAGCGCGTCGCGCTGACTTACGAACAGCACATCGGCTTGCCCACGACATGTTTTGGCGACACCGAGTATTTTGTCACTGCCGTGAAGCTCGTATCTCTATGATAATATTAATGTAATCAATTATCTTTAGCATCTCCGGCCGGTGCTATACTCCGCGCCGCTTTGAATTTGTCCACTCATGAGGAATCACATGAAACGTTTTGTACTCCTGTTGACCATTGTTCTGACCAGTATTTCTTTGCTCGCCACCAGCGCTGAAGCCAAGCGCTTCGGCGGCGGCGGCAGCTTCGGAAAACAGCGCACCATGAGCGCTCCCGCGCAGAATGCACCTTCAGCAGCTCCCGCCGCAATTCCTTCGCAACCCGGCGTTGCGCCTCAGCCAGCCGGCAACAGATGGCTAGGCCCTCTGGCGGGCTTGGCGATCGGCGCCGGTCTGGGCGCGATGTTCGCCGGTGGCGGCATGGGTGGGGGCATGGGCTCTATCCTGATAATCATCATGGCCGGTGTTGCCGTGATGTTCCTGGTCTCGTTGTTCCGTCGCAAGCAGGAACCCGCGATGCAATATGCCGGAACCAGCGCACCTTATGGCGGCGCGCAGGATCCAGTCCTGCAGCCTTATAGTGGTAGCGTCGTAACACCGGTTGCTGCAGCCAATATTCCGGCCGACTTCCCCGTTGAGAGTTTCCTGCGCAGCGCCAAGACTTCATTTATCCGCCTGCAGGCCGCCAATGACCGCAAGGACCTGGACGATATTCGCGAATACACGACGCCGGAGATGTTTGCCGAGGTATCGATGCAGTTGCAGGAACGCGGTGATGCTCCGCAGAAAACCGATGTGGTTACCCTGAACGCAGATCTGCTTGAGGTCGTCACTGAGAACGACCACGCGATCGCCAGTGTGCGCATGAGCGGCCAGTTGCGCGAGAACAACGGAGTGCCGGAAAGCGTCGACGAGATCTGGCATGTACAGAAGAACCTGAAGGACAGCAAGGCGGTCTGGCTGTTGGCCGGAATACAGCAGGTTTGATTCCAAAGTAAAGTAAACTAGAGGGCATGGCGGCATCCGCTGTGCCCTTTTTTTTTTGAACTCTTGGTAAATGCGATTTTTCCGCTTACTCACGATCATTTTCGTCGTTCTCCGATTCGGCCTGGACGAGTTCCTGCTGGCTCATGACCGTACGAGCTGGCTGCTCCGCCCGCTCAACGTACTCTTGTTCTTTCGCAACACATCGCGACCGCGCGCCGTGCGTTTACGTCTGGCGCTGGAGGCATTGGGCCCCATCTTCGTCAAATTCGGCCAGCTGCTTTCCACGCGCCGCGATCTGATCCCCACCGATATCGCCGATGAACTGGCCAAGCTGCAAGACCGGGTTCCGCCTTTCCCTTCGGATCAGGCTGTGGCTTTGCTCGAACAGGCCTACGGCAAACGACTGAGTGAAGTTTTTGCCGAATTCGATGAGACGCCCGAGGCCAGCGCTTCTGTTGCGCAAGTGCATTTCGCCATGTTGCCAGATGGGCGCGAGGTGGCGGTCAAGATCTTGCGCCCCGGCATTTTGGACGTCATCGAACATGACATCGCCCTGCTGCAGATCTGCGCCGGGCTGATCGAACGCTGGTCGGAAGATGGCAGGCGACTGAAGCCGAAGCTGGTCGTTGTCGAGTTCGACAAGTACCTGCATGACGAACTCGACATGATGCGCGAGTCGGCCAATGCCAGCCAGTTGCGCCGCAATTTTGCCGACGCAAAATTGCTGCTCGTGCCAGAAGTGCATTGGGATTGGTGTTCCGCCCAGGTGATGGTGATGGAGCGCATGCACGGCATCCCGATCAGCCAGATCGGTGCGTTGCGCGAAGCGGGGATCGATCTGTCCACTCTGGCTGCCAACGGTGTGGAGATTTTCTATACGCAGGTGTTCCGTGACGGCTTTTTCCATGCCGACATGCATCCCGGCAACATCCTAGTTGCGCACGATGGCCGTTATGTGGCGCTGGATTTTGGCATCATGGGCACGCTGACAGTCACCGACAAGAATTACCTTGCACAGAATTTCATCGCGTTCTTCAATCGCGATTACAAGCGTGTCGCCGAATTGCATATCGAATCGGGCTGGGCTCCGGCCGAGACGCGCGTGGACGAATTCGAGGCCGCCATCCGCTCGGTATGCGAACCCATCTTCGACAAGCCATTGCGCGAGGTTTCGTTCGGAAAGATCCTGTTGCGGTTGTTCCAGACCTCGCGCCGTTTCGGTATCGAGATACAGCCGCAACTGGTATTGCTGCAAAAGACCCTGCTCAATATCGAAGGCCTGGGCTTGCAACTCGATCCCGAACTCGATCTGTGGAAGACTGCGAAACCCTGGCTGGAACGCTGGATGAGCGAACAAGTCGGCTGGCGCGGCTTCATCAAGGCCTTGCGCGCTGAAGCACCGCGCTATGCAACCTTGCTGCCCCAACTGCCACGCCTGCTGCATCAGCGCCTGAACCAGGACCTTGCTGCCCAGACAACACCGCTGCTGCGGGAGATGCTGCTACAACAAAAAAAACGCAATGCCCGGTTATCGGCCATTGCGCTTTTGCTGGGTGCCTCCTTGCTTTTCGCTGTTTACACCTGGTTCGCCTAGACGAATCCGCTTTCCATCAGTTCTGCCGCCAGCATTTTGTAGTCTGCCGCGCCCGGGCTTTGCGGCGCGTAGGCAAACACATCCAGCCCGTGCATCGGGCTGGTTGCCAGTGCCACCGTTTCACCGATGCGGGTTTTGCACACCAGACCACCGTAGCGCTGTTTGAGTTTGTCGTAAATGTCATAGGACAGTTTGCGGCGGGAATCGAAGCGCGTTACGACGATGCGGCGCTCGAAAGTGCGTTGCAGTTTCTTTTCCAGCACATTGAGTGCCGAATCCAGCCGATGCACCCCGTGTTCCGAAAGAAAATCCGCCGATACGGGAATCAACACCTTGTCTGCCGCCAGCAGGGCATTCAAGGTGAGTACGCCCAGCATCGGGCAACAGTCGATAATGATCGGCGCACCGGTCAAGGCTAGCTCCTCCGCCAAGCCCTGTTTCAGCATCTTTGCGGCTTGTGGGTCGCTGCCGTATAGCGCGTCGATCTTGGATAACTCCAGTGTGGCCGGGATGAGCTGCCAGCCAGCCGGAGTATCGTGCAGCAAGTTTGCAAGCGGGGCCTTGTCTTTGAAGAAGGCCGCCATGCTTCTGGACTGGACTGTGCCGTTCTTCAGACCGGACGAAAGGCTCAGGTGCCCTTGCGGGTCCATGTCCAGCGCGATGGGATGCCGTTGCGCTATCGAAAGCGCCGCAGAAAGATTCAGGCAGGTGGTGGTTTTACCCACTCCGCCCTTTTGGTTGAATACGGCGACGACCGCCATGTTCTCTCCTAGATGAAACAACAACCCACTCCACAAAACCTCCAAAAAATGGGAGTCAAGCGGCTGGGATTGGAAAACAGGACGGATACATTTGCGGGGTTTGTGGCTTCGGCCACCCCTTCGGGGTTTAACATGCTCCGCACGTTAGCCTTCGCCGCAAGTCCCGCGCAAAGCCGGTCACTCTACAGTGACCGATTTTGCAAGATTGCGTGGCTTGTCCACATCCGTTCCCTTTTGCAATGCTACGTAATATGCCAACAGTTGCAGGGGGATGGTATGCAGAATAGGGCTGAGAAAACCCGCGTGTTCGGGCATTTGCAGGATGTGCACGCCTTCGGCTTGCTTGATATGGGTGTTCGCGTCGGCGAAGACATATAGCTCGCCGCCGCGCGCACGGACTTCCTGCAGGTTGGATTTCAATTTTTCCAGCAGGAGATCGTTGGGGGCAACCGAAACGACCGGCATATCCTTGTCCACCAGTGCCAGCGGGCCGTGCTTTAATTCTCCTGCCGGGTAGGCCTCTGCATGGATGTATGAAATTTCCTTGAGCTTGAGCGCACCTTCCAGGGCGATCGGATAATGCATGCCGCGGCCGAGGAACAGTGCATGCTGTTTATCCACGAAGTTTTTGGACAGTTCCGCGATCTGCGGTTCCAGCGCCAATACCTTTTGAACCGCGCTCGGCAAGTGACGCAATTCCTGCAGGAACTGCTGTTCACCCTCCGGAGTGATGCGTCCGCGCAATTTGGCCAATACCAGAGTCAGCAGGAATAATGAGGCAAGCTGGGTGGTGAATGCCTTGGTTGACGCAACGCCGATTTCGGGACCCGCACGTGTCAGGAAGCGCAATTTCGATTGACGGATGATGGCGCTTTCCGGTACGTTGCAGATCGCCAGCGTGAAGAGATGACCCGTCACCTTGGCATGATTCAGCGCGGCCAGAGTATCGGCCGTTTCCCCGGACTGCGAGATGGTCACGACCAGGGTCTTGGGATTGGTCACGCTGACGCGGTAACGATATTCGCTGGCAATCTCTACCGTACACTGGATACCGGCGATCTCTTCCAGCCAGTAACGTGCCACCATGCCCGCATGGTGGCTGGTGCCGCAAGCGAGGATGAGAATGCTGTCGACCTGTGGGAATATGGTTGTCGCTTCTGCCCCGAAGATGCCGGGCACCATCGATTGGCTGTTGCATACCGATTCCAGCGTATCTGCCAGTGCCTGCGGTTGCTCGTGGATCTCTTTTTGCATGTAGTGCTGGTAATCGCCCAGTTCCACGCTATCGTTATTGAGTTGGCTCACGTTCACCGGGCGTTGCACAGCATTTCCTTGCGCATCGAAGATGCGGTAGTTGGCGAGATTGATCTCGACCACGTCTCCTTCTTCCAGGTACACCACATTTTTTGTGACCTGCAGCAAT